>NZ_JBBNJY010000039.1:0-13943 GCF_040093295.1 Ruminococcoides bili | reverse complement strand
AAAATTTAGGTCAAGCCTTTTTAAAGGTTGACCAAACTTTTATAATTACTTGGCTGATGTATTCCGCTAAACTATAAATTACCCAAACTTATGATAAAAAGCCTTTAATTCTTAAATAACCGTATAAGGCACCGCTTAAATAATAAAACAGCGGCTCGATTTTGTCAAGTCGCTGTCAAATTAATAAGTAAAACAAATTATTCTTCTGTGTTTTCTTCGCTTGTTTCGGTTTCTTCGGCATTTTCGGAAGTTTCCTCTGATTCTTCTTCATTTTCAACATCCTGAATGTCAGCTTCTATACCGCCCTCAACGAATTTTTTCTCGCTTTCGTTCTCTTCCTCGGCAATTTCAAAACCGCTTAAGAATGTGTATGGAATACCGTAACCGAATACAACGGCTGCAAGTGTTGTTACAATGCTGATTGAACTGTCATTTATAACAAATGCGCTGTGGAGCGGCATACCGCTTGCTATGCTTGCAATCATTATGTAAAGCGCAGGCAATACCATAATTATTAATGTAATCGGTGAAAAACGCTTTACAGGCTTTCCGTCGCCGACTCTTGTTGCGTAGAACAAAAGCAGACCGAACACTGTGTAAACAAACAACTGAATTACATTTGAAAGCACCTGATTCTGTCCAAGTGCAAAATTAGAGAAAAAGTGTGCGCATACTACAAACGCAAGAATAAGGAATGCAGAGAAAAACAGATTTACTGTATTCTTTTTATTTGGTTTTTTCATAATCGTGCCTCCGAGCATCAAAATTATTTAGATTTTATCACACTATTGTGACAGTTTTATGACAAATGTTCAGTAAATATCGCACTATACAGCACATTTATTACCTTATTTTTTTGCTTTTGCGGCAAGGCACACCCAACCTTTTTCAAGGTGTTCTTCTATAATGTCAAAATCCTTGCCGATTGATTCCTTTACCTCTTCGGCACGGGTATCAATAATACCGCTCATAATATAAACCGCATCGTCTTTCATAAAGTCCTTTACGCCCTTTGAAAGAAACATAATTGCGTCAGCTACAATATTCGCAAGTACAATGTCATACTTACCTGTTACCTTGTCTGTAAAACTGCCGCAAATTCCTGTAAAGCGGTCTGCTACCCCGTTGATTTCGGCATTTTCTTTTGCGGTTCTTACCGCAACATCGTCAATGTCAACTCCGACGGCACTTTCTGCACCCATAAGCAAAGACGCAATACCGAGCACACCGCTGCCACAACCCACATCAAGCACTTTGTCGCCTTTTTTCATATACTTTTCGCACATTTCAAGGCAAAGTCTTGTGGTTTCGTGACTGCCTGTGCCAAATGCCAAACCAGGGTCAATATTCAAAACTATTCTGCCCTGCGGATCGTAATCATCTCTCCAACTTGGGCGAATAAGGAGCTTTTCTCCAACGGCAATCGGATTAAAATACTTTTTCCAATTGTTTCTCCAATCTTCTTCGGCACAGTCGAGCAATTCAATTTTATGCTCAATGCCCTCTGCATTATACCTTTCGGACAAAAAGGCTACAGCCTCGTTCGGAGAAACATCAGGCTCAAGGTAAATATGAACATAGGCAACGCTCCTGTCTTTCTTGAGCAAATCCTCATCTATAAGGTCAATGTGTGCAATCTCCTGCACTTCCTGCTCAAGAGCAGTATAGTCCTCAATATAAATTCCGTAAGGCACTACAACATTCGCAATGTCGCCTGCCCTGTCTATATCCTTTGCGTTTACCGCAATTTTTATTTCTGTCCAAGACTCCATTTGTTAAGCCCCTTTATATACTGTTATCAGAATTATTCGTTGAACATTCTCTTTATTTTCTCAAAAAAGCTGTTGCGCTGTGCGTAGTTCTTTTCGTTTGTAACATTCTCAAATTCTTTTATAAGATTCTTCTGCTTAGCGTTAAGATTCTTCGGAACTTCAATGGTTACACGCACATACTGGTCGCCTTTTCCTCTGCCGTTAAGGCGCTGAATGCCTTTGCCCTTAAGCTTAAATACATCGCCCGGCTGTGTACCCTCGTGAACCTGATACGAAACCTTGCCGTCAAGAGTAGGAACAACCACCTCTGCGCCGAGAGCAGCCTGTGCAAATGTAAGAGGAAGATTGCACCATACATCGTCGCCTCTGCGTTCAAATACAGGATGCGGCTGAACATTTACATATACATGAAGGTCACCCGAAGGGCCGCCGTTGTAACCTGCGTTGCCTCTGCCGCCAACATTAAGAATCTGCTGGTCTTTAATGCCTGCCGGAACTGTAATATCAACAGTTTTAGTCCTGCGCTTTCTGCCCGAACCGCCGCACTTAGGGCAAGGACTGTCAATAATCTTGCCTTTACCGTGACAAGCGTCACAGGCACGCTGTGTCTGAACAACTCCGAAAGGTGAACGCTGGCTGATTGTAACTCTGCCCGAGCCTCCGCATACAGAGCAGGTCTTAGGCTGAGTACCGGGTTTTGCGCCCGTACCGTGACATTCGTCACAAGAAGAAACGCAATCGTAGCTTACGGTCTTTTTACAGCCCTTTGCAGCCTCTTCAAATGAAATATAAATGCTTGCCTCAACATCGCTGCCTCGGCTCGGAGCATTAGGATTATTGGAGCGTCTGCCTCCGAATCCGCCGAAAAAGCTTGAAAAAATATCATCTATATCAATGCCCTGACCGTATGCACCGTAACCGCCTGCGCCGCCCGCACCGAAGTTAGGGTCTACGCCTGCGTGACCGTACTGGTCATAGCGGGCTTTTTTATCTTTATCTGAAAGTACCTCGTAAGCCTCGTTGACTTCTTTGAATTTTTCTTCACATTCCTTATCTCCAGGATGGAGGTCAGGGTGGTACTTTTTAGCGCTCTGACGGTAAGCCTTTTTAATTTCATCTTCGCTTGCTCCCTTAGAAACGCCAAGCACCTCGTAATAATCTCTTTTATCTGCCATCATTCTCACCTTTTAATAACTTGTTATCAGCTGTATAAAGGTTATCTATATACGCTGTCAAAAATCCATACAGTGCTAAAGGAGCCGTTGCAAAAAACAGCCCCTTTAACAAATTTTAACAGGAAAAACAAATGAAGTCAATCATTGTGTAAATCTATTTATAGGTGCCGTTTTTAATCAGTTGCCGTCAACATCCTTAAAATCGGCATCATATACGTTAGGGTCACCGTTTGAGCCGCCCTGTGTGCCCTGCTGTGGGTCACCCTGCGGAGCCGCACCCTGTGCACCCTGCGGATTTGCCTGCTGATAAAGTTTTGCGGAAACTTCGTAAACAGCTTTCTGTAAATCCTCCTTAGCAGTGTCAATCATAGACTTGTCGTTCTTAGCGATAGCGTCCTTAACTGCAGCACACTTTGTATTGATTGTATTCTTTTCGTCCTCTGAAATCTTGTCGCCGCTCTCGTTTACGAGCTTTTCAGCCTGATATACAAGGTTCTCTGCTTCGTTCTTAGCGTCAACCTCTTCACGGTGCTTCTTATCTTCTGCGGCGTACTGCTCTGCTTCCTTAACAGCCTTGTCGATATCTTCCTTGCTCATTGAGGTTGAGTTCTGAATCTGAATCTTCTGCTCCTTGCCTGTACCGAGGTCTTTTGCAGATACATTAACAATACCGTTTGCATCAATATCAAATGTTACTTCAATCTGTGGAATACCACGCATAGCTGGAGCAATGCCTGTGAGAGCAAACAAACCGAGCTGCTTGTTATCTCTTGCAAATTCACGCTCACCCTGTAAAACATTGATTTCAACCTGTGTCTGGTTATCAGCGGCAGTTGAGAAAATCTGGCTCTTCTTTGTAGGAATTGTTGTATTTCTCTCAATAATCTTTGTCATTACGCCGCCCATTGTTTCAACACCGAGTGAAAGAGGTGTAACATCGAGGAGAAGAAGTCCCTCTACCTCGCCGCCGAGAACGCCGCCCTGAATAGCAGCACCTACAGCTACGCACTCATCAGGGTTAATGCCCTTGAACGGCTCTTTGCCGATAAGTTTCTTAACAGCTTCCTGTACAGCAGGAATTCTTGAAGAACCGCCGACCATAAGAACCTTGTCAATCTGACTGATCTGTAAACCTGAATCAGAGAGAGCCGAACGAACCGGACCCATTGTAGCCTCTACAAGGTCTGCTGTAAGTTCGTCAAACTTAGCTCTTGTAAGTGTTAAGTCAAGGTGCTTAGGACCTGTCTGGTCTGCTGTAATGAACGGGAGGTTGATTGAAGATGTTGTAACGCCCGAAAGCTCTATCTTAGCTTTCTCTGCAGCCTCTTTGAAACGCTGCATAGCAACCTTATCTGATGAAAGGTCAATACCTGTTTCGTTTTTGAATGATGTTACCATCCAGTCGATAATTCTCTTATCGAAGTCATCACCACCGAGGCGGTTGTTACCTGCTGTAGCAAGAACTTCCTGAACACCGTCGCCCATCTCAATGATAGATACATCGAATGTACCGCCGCCGAGGTCATATACCATAACCTTCTGGTCTTTTTCTTTATCTATACCGTATGAAAGTGCAGCTGCTGTAGGCTCGTTGATAATTCTCTTTACATCAAGACCTGCAATCTTACCTGCATCCTTAGTAGCCTGACGCTGTGCGTCTGTAAAGTAAGCAGGAACTGTAATAACTGCCTGTGTTACCTTTTCGCCGAGGTATGCTTCAGCGTCTGCCTTTAACTTTGAAAGAATCATAGCTGAAATTTCCTGCGGTGTGTACTGCTTGCCGTCAATTGATACTTTATATGATGTACCCATTTCTCTCTTAATAGAAGAAACTGTCTTGTCAGGGTTTGTGATAGCCTGGCGCTTTGCAACCTGACCTACCATACGCTCGCCATCTTTTGAGAAAGCAACAACGGAAGGAGTTGTTCTTGCGCCCTCGGCGTTAGGAATAACTACAGGCTCGCCGCCTTCGATAACTGCTACACATGAGTTTGTTGTACCTAAATCTATACCTATTGTCTTTGCCATAATGAATTCCTCCTGAATATATTTGTTTTACTTTTATACTGATTTATTTATATAAAGGTCTTAGTCGCAATTTGCAACCTGAACCATTGCATGACGAATAATTTTATCACCGATTTTGTAACCTGTCTGGAACACCTGTGAAATACAGTTCTTTTCAAAATTCTCATCGTCAATCTTTGAGATTGCGTTGTGAATTTCCGGATTAAACTCCTCACCCTGCGCACCGAAAGGCTCAACCTTGAGCTTTTCAAGCGACTTTGCAAGCTGATTTGAAATAAGCTCAATGCCCTTTAAAATTTCGGGGTCACAATCTTTTAAATTTGTAATAGCCATCTGAATACTGTCTGCTACAGGCAAAAGCTCTGTAACCGCCTTTGCTGTTGCGTCATCATAAATAGAAAGCTTTTCGTTTGCTGTACGCTTGCGGTAGTTGTCATACTCGGCACAAAGGCGAAGATATTTGTCTTTCTGTGAGTTGAGCTCCTCCTCAAGTTCAGCTATTTTTTTGGCGGTTTCATCAATTTCTTCCGTAACCGCTTCAGCTGTCTGTTCGGATGTATTCTCGTTTACAACAGCTTCGTCTTTTGTCACTTCTTTTTTCTTTGACATATTACCTTTCCTTTCTATATTAATGCTCTATAAGCTCGCTTATTATTTTACTTACACATTCGCTTATACATTCTATAATCGAAATCACTCTGCCGTAATCCGTTCGTATCGGAGCTATTACGGCAAGCGTACCGGACGGTGTATCTTTTACGCTGTAGCTTGAAGAAATTACCGAGCTGTACGCAAGTTCTATACGGCTGTTTTCTGTACCTATACTTACCGAAGTACCTATCGGCAGGCTTGTAAGAACACCTGCAAGATCTCCTTTTCTTGAAAGAAGTTCAATTACATTTCTTGCCGCAAGAAAATTTACATTCTGCATAAACAACGGCTTTGTCTGACCGCTCAAAAAGATTCCGACTTCGTTTGCCTTGTCTGCCGCATCTTTTATCGCCGTAAGCACACTTGGCATAAAGAGCGATAACTCGCCAAATCTTGCCGCTGCCGTCTGTATAAACGGACGATTTATCGAAGAAAGCCTTACTCCGTCAAACAATTCGTTAAGCGCTTTGTCAAACACTTCAAGGATTTCGGGAGTGATTATAAATTCGCATCTGAAAAGCTGATTTTTTATAATGCCGTTTGAGGCAATTACAACAGTCATTGCCGTGTGCGAACCCGTCTGCACAAAGCTGATTTTGTGAATCCTGCTTTCTGCGGAATTCGGTGCTGTGGCAACTGCGGTAAGTCCTGTCAGCTCCGAAAGAAGATCTGCCGCCGATTTTAAAATATTTTCGGGTGATTCGGCATTTCTGTAAAGTTTATCCTCCACAAGTTCTCTGCCCCGCTGTGATACCGCCACAATCTTCATAAGATTGTCAACATAGTATCTGTAGCCCTGCTGAGTAGGTATTCTGCCTGCCGATGTATGCGGCTGAACAAGATAACCCTTTTGTGTGAGGTCTGCCATATCATTTCTTACCGTAGCCGATGAAACTTTTAAATCCGTTTCGTCTATCAGAGTTTTTGAACCTACAGGCTCACCTGTCTTTATAAAGTTTTCAACAACAGCCGAAAGAATTTTTTGCTTTCTTTCCGCAAGCTCCATAGGTATCACCTCTCTGCCTGCGTTTTTTGTTGTTTTAGCACTCTCTGTGTGTGAGTGCTAACTCTTATGCTTATACTATAATCTTAAAGTCAGCAAAAGTCAAGAGTTTTATCAGAAAAATTTTACTTTTCAAAAACTTTTCACAAATCCGTCACCATTATTGACATTTCAGCGCAAAATATACTATAATGGAAGTTATATTGACAAATACACCCTTAACTACACAAAATGGCTTAAATTAGCCGTAATTTTGATACAACTAAGATACAAAAGAGGTTATTATGAGAATCGGTTACTTTTTCAGAGTTTGCTCCGGCGCAACATTCAGCAAACTTTCCGGCGCAATAAATACCGTTCACACAAAATCCGGCAAAAACAAAGCCGGCATTTTCTTTGATATGGTAGGTTGCTTTTTTAAATACAGAGCGGGATATAATGACTATGTTCTGTTTGAATACTACAATATGACTGCAGACCAACGCAAAACGTATATGACACGCTTTAAAAACAAGCGTTTTATGTTAATGCAGAACGATCTTACAAGTGCCGAAATATTTAATGATAAAAGATTATTTGATACCAGATTTGCAAAATATCTTGGCAGACGGGTACTTGTAATTGAGGAAAAGATTACTTTGGAGCAATTCAGCGAATTTATTAAGCCTTGGGATGTTTTCATTGCAAAGCCTGCTTTCGGCGAATGCGGCAAAGGCATTGAAAAACTTGTTAAAGCGGACTTTAAGAGCGACGAAGAATTTTATAATTATGTTTTTGACAAAGAAAACGAATTCGGTGTACTTGAAGAGGCAATAAAACAACACCCCGATGTTTCAAAAATTTATCCTCACTCAATTAACTGCTTAAGAATTGCCACACTTGTGGTAGACGGCAAGCCGAATATTTTGTATGCGGTGTTTAAAACAGGAAATAACGGTAAATTTGTAGATAATCTTGAAAACGGCGGTTTTGCCTGTCACTTTGACCTCGATACAGGTACGGTAACAGGGCCGGGACATACTTCCGATATGGAAATTGCATACGAACACCCGTATTCGGGAATAAAATTTAAAGGTTTTAAAATTCCTTACTGCGAAGAGGTCAAGGAGCTTGTTAAAAATGCGGCACTGGAAGAACCCGAATTTAAGTATTGCGGTTGGGATGTATGCATTTCGGAGAACGGACCTGCGATTATCGAGGGCAATGACTATGCGGCATATGACTTTCCACAGTTACCCGACGAAGATACTCCAAAGGTCGGATTAATTTCAATTATAAAGCAGTATATTCCCGACCTTAAACTTTAAATCATTAATACATTAGATTTATAGGAGATCAACAAATGGAAACCATAAAATCCTTTTACTTTATATTATGGGCAATAATCGCTCTGTATATGTTCGTATCGGCAAAAAAGCTCGGTTCTTTGTGCTACATCATCGGGGGTTTTTTCAGCTTTATGACTGTATGGTACGCTATGAACAGTTTTTCGGGAATTGCAATGTTTGACGGTGTGCTCGGCATTGTGTTTAAATGTGTAGTAGGTGCTTTCCTGCTCGGCTTTGTACTGATTTATGTAATCGGTAAACTAAAAAAGAATAAGAAATAAAATTTTAAATCAATTACAGGCTTAAAAGCATAACCCCTCCGGCAACGCTGTTAATATGCGTTGTCGGAGGGGTTATTGTTGTTGTCAAACTTTGCATATACAAAAAGCTTTTCAAAATATGTCGCATCAGAACAAATTTTAAAAACAATGTAAAAATAATTGACAGCGACTATATCTGATTTTATAATATTTATATAAATACATTCATACAAAGGACTGATATTATGATAAAATTCAATAATGTTACAAAGGTATTTAACAACACTTTAAAAGCAGTAGACGATTTGTCTTTTACTGTAAATAAAGGCGAAATTGTAGGATTTATCGGACCGAACGGTTCGGGCAAAACCACCACAATCAAAATGCTTACAGGTATTCTCTCAAGTGACAGCGGTGAAATAAGCATCAACGGTCACGACATAAAAAAAGAACCGCTTGAGGCAAAGAAAAGTATCGGTTACATTGCCGACAGTCCCGATATGTTCTTAAGGCTTAAAGGAATTGAGTTTCTCAATTTCATCGGTGACATCTACAAAGTTCCGTCAGATGTGCGCAAAAAGAGATTTACCGAAGTTTGCGACAGATTCGGACTTACCGACAGCTTAAACGCACCTATGCTAAGCTACTCGCACGGTATGCGTCAAAAAATTATGGTTGCCGCCGCACTTGTGCACAATCCCGATGTATGGATTCTTGACGAACCGCTCATCGGTCTTGACCCTAAGAGTGCTTTTGAACTGAAAGCTATGATGCGTGAACACGCAGATGCGGGTAACTGCGTATTTTTCTCCACCCACATACTTGAAGTTGCCGAAAAACTCTGCGACAAGGTTATCATAATTAAAAAGGGCAAATCGCTTTATGACGGCACTCTCGATAATCTTTGTAGTCAGAACACAGGCAAATCACTTGAACAAATCTTTTTGGAGCTGACTGAAAATGAGTAATTTTTTTAATTTATTAAAAACCTTTATAAAAACAACCGAGCTAACCTCCGCAGAAAAAAAGCGTTCCAAACATTTTTATACAATTATGGGTACGGCGGTTGTGCTTCTTATTATGATACCGGCAGGTGCGCTTGTCGGAATAATCACCTATGCCCTAACACTTGGCGTAATGACATACGGCGGAGCAACACAGGGTGCGGAAGTAATTTTACATATTATTTCTATCCTTTCCGTAGTATTCGGAATTAATGTAATTATCAATATATTTTATTTTTCAAACGATATTGAAAATCTCATTCCTCTTCCGTTAAAGCCGAGAGAAATCGTAAGCGCAAAGTTTGCTTATTCCCTGCTTTCGGAAAACATAATGGAATTTATCCTTATTCTCGGCGCTTGCGTAGGCTTTATGTCGGCAAAGGGATTTTCGCTTACAGGTGTTATAACTTCAATAATCGGCATACTTACCGTTCCCATTATTCCTCTTGCTTACTGCGGAATTATTGCCGTTATATTTATGTACTTTACCCACTCGGTAAAAAACCGTGATTTCCTCAATAAAATTACAGGTATCGGCACTGCCGTGCTTATAGTCGGCGCATTGGTTGCTCTCGTAAGCATCAGCGGATTTAATCCCGATGCAATCGTTACTTCGCTTGCAAGCGCAGACAACGGATTTTTAAATGTTATGAACTTTATTTTTCCGCACATTCCGCTTATGATGGATTCTATCTCAAGCGAATCCGTATATCAACTGCTTTTATACTTGCTTGCAAATGTAATTTTCGTTGCAGTCTTCCTTTTCCTTGCGTCAAAAATGTATATCAAAGGTGTGTCGGACATCAATACCACAAAATCCAAACGCAGTAAAAGCATTGCAAGTCAGGCTGTTGAAAAATCAACCCAAAAAGGAGTTTTTGCAAGTTATTTGAAAAAAGAATTTCTTATCCTTTTCAGAACTCCGCCTTTCTTTATGGACTGCATAGCCATTAACCTTTTGTGGCCTGTTTTTATGGCTGTTATTATGATTTTGCAGGGCAGTACAAACTTTTTGTCGGGCACACTTACACCGTACCTTGCGGGAGATCAAAAAAGTATTACTGTAATTACCGTAGCGGCTGTTGTAATTTCCGCCCTTGTCACGGCAATTAACAGCATCGCTTCTTCCGCAATTTCAAGAGAGGGCAAGCACTTCCAATTTATGCGCTATATTCCCGTTACATTAAGAGTTCAACTGAATGCAAAAGCACTTACAAGTATAATAATCAGCGGCTCTGTTATGGTGCTCTATGTAATTGCATTTAATATTTACTGCGCAATTCTCGCAGACAGCTTTAATCCGTTTGTATTCATCGTAATTCCGCTTATACATATTCTTTTAAGCCTTATCTGCGTTGTTTTTGTAACCTACCTCGGTATATTCTTGGACACAATAAACCCTAAACTTGTATGGGACGATGAAATCAACGCTTTGCGAGGTAACTACAATACCGTAATCAATGCAGCCATAATTATAGCAATTACCGCCGCTATTTGTGCAATTTCTCTTGTATTGCTATGGATTTTTGGCGTTGAACCTGTTATAATTAACCTTGGACTTGTTATTGTTATGTGTGTGCTTGCGGTTTTTGCACAAAGGCTTTGCCTTAGCAAGGGTGTAAAAAATCTTGAACAAACCGAAAGCTGATAGGTTCGAAACATAATGCAAATCAAATTTTATTAAGGTGATTTATAATGACAGAAACTAACTATTCCATGCTCTGCGATTTTTACGAGCTTACAATGTCAAACGGCTATTTTAAAAACGGCTTTTACAAAAAGAATGTTTACTTCGACCTTTTCTTTCGCAAAGTGCCCGACAACGGCGGTTTTGCCATTGCGGCAGGTCTTGAGCAGGTAATTGACTACATCAAAAATCTCCACTTCTCCGAAACCGATATTGAGTATCTTAGAGAAAAAGAAATTTTTGACGAAGAATTTTTAAAATATCTTTCAAATTTCAAATTCACAGGTGATATTTACGCTATTCCCGAGGGAACTCCTATCTTCCCTAACGAACCGATTATTACGGTAAAAGCTCCTGCCATAGAAGCACAGCTTATCGAAACATTTTTACTTCTTACAATCAATCATCAGACTCTCATTGCAACAAAGGCAAACAGAATTGTTCGTGCCGCACAGGGCAGAACGGTTCTTGAGTTTGGTTCTCGCCGTGCACAGGGCGCAACAGGTGCCGTTGACGGTGCAAGAGCCGCATACATAGGCGGTTGTGCCGGTACAGCCTGCACACTTACAGACGCACTTTACGGCGTACCCGCAGGCGGCACAATGGCTCATTCCTGGATTCAGATGTTCGACAACGAATATACAGCATTCCGCACCTACTGCGAGCTTTATCCTGAGAACCCGACGCTTCTTGTCGATACTTACAACACGCTTAAAAGCGGCGTTCCGAACGCAATAAGAGTATTTAAAGAAGTGCTTGTTCCAAAGGGCATTAACAAATTTGCAATTCGTCTTGATTCGGGCGATATTTCTTACCTTTCTAAAAAAGCGAGAAAAATGCTTGACGAGGCAGGACTTGAAAACTGCAAAATTGTTGCGTCAAACTCACTCGACGAGTACCTTATCCGTGACCTTATGATGCAGGGTGCACAGGTCGATGTTTTCGGAGTTGGCGAAAGACTTATAACTTCGTCAAGTTCGCCTGTATTCGGCGGTGTATATAAACTTGTTGCCGTTGAAGAACCCACAAGCGGCGAAATTATCCCGAAAATCAAAGTCAGCGAGAACACATCAAAAATCACAAATCCTCATTTCAAAAAACTTTACCGTTATTATGACAACGAGAGCGGCAAGGCTCTTGCCGACGAACTTTGCGTGTACGACGAAGTAATGGATTTCTCAAAACCACACACCATTTTCGACCAGAATGCAACATGGAAAGCAAAAACTCTCACAGACTTTACCGCAAAAGAATTACTTGTACCGATATTTAAGGACGGCAAGTGCGTGTATGAATCGCCAAAGATTGAAGATATTGCAAAATACTGCAAAGACCAAATCGGACTCCTTTGGGACGAGGTAAAGCGATTTGAGAACCCGCACAACTACTATGTTGACCTCTCGAAAAAACTTTGGGACATCAAAAACATTCTTTTAAATATCTATCAGAGTTAAAATCACAGGAGTTCATATGATAAATTTAAAACAAATTATCGCCGTAACACTTACCGCCACAGCAGTAGCGGCAACTGCAATTGTTTCGGCATCAGCACTCGATACGCAAAAATACGACTTAAACGATGACGGCAGATTTGATGTGCAGGATGTTACATACTTACAGATAAAAATAGCAGGTGACGGAGAACTGACAGACAATCAGAAAAAAATTGCCGACTATAACAATGACGGCAAAATTGATGTTCAGGATGTAACCTCGGCTCAAATGCTCATTTCGGGAGGAGAAACTCCGACACAGCCTGCAACACAGCCGACCACCGTACAACCGACTTCACAACCGCAGCCGACCACACAGCCGAGCGGATCTGCAAGCTATAATAAAGAATTTGCTGATAAGGTAATTGAACTTGTAAATGCGGCACGGGCAAAAGAGGGACTTTCTCCTCTCACAAAAGACACAACTCTTACAAACCTTTCAAACATTCGTTCAAAAGAAACAGCAACCCTGTTTTCACACCAGCGCCCTGACGGCACAAGCTGGTCTATGGTTTTAAAGCAGAATAATGTTTCGTACACTTCGGCAGCCGAAAACATTGCCGCAGGACAGAACACACCCGAAGCTGTAGTAAAAGAATGGATGAATTCTCCGTCGCACAGAGCAAACATAATGAACAGCAAATATAACAAAATCGGTGTTTCGTGTTATGTTGACCAAAATGCTCCGTACAGATATTATTGGGAACAGTTGTTTATTAAAGGCTAACGCAAACTCCGATAGCTAACCGACTTGCTGTTTGGTAGCTTAAACACAATAGCGAAAACCTTTCAATTATGAAAACAAACAAGAAAATAGGCTTTTTAACACCGTCAACACTTTGCGCTGACGGTGTTTTCTTTGCATAATAATTTTTCACCTGTTTTGTGAAAATCGATGCAAAAACTCTGACAAAAAATTCGACTGTTTAATTTTGCTAAAAATATTGACTGTTATACGCAGAATTGATATAATTTTGTTATAAAAGGCAGGCGGTGAAGATATGAAAAAAACTCGGCTGATAAAAATTATACTTAAACGGACAGGAGCACTTAAGTTTTTGACAACATACATAATAATATTTGCAGGTGTAAGCATTGGTGTATGGATAGTTGAGCCGAACATAAAAACTCCGATTGACAGTGTATGGTACTGTTTCAGCGTAGCCACGACCATAGGTTTTGGCGACATAACCGCCGTTACGATACTCGGCAGGGCAATGTCGATTTTCCTGTCGATATGTTCCATACTGATAATAGCGGTAGTACCGGGAATTATTACAAGCTATTATATTGAGAGTACAAAGCTAAAGGAAAATGAAAGTATAGCAAAATTTCTTGACGACCTCGAACATCTGCCTGAACTTTCAAAAGAGGATTTACAAAGCCTTTCGAAAAAGGTAAAAAAGTTTAATAGGAAGTAATATTAAATCATTTTAAAATTTTCGTTCCGATTTAGTCTAAGCTATTTGCTAAATTATGGTTTAGTAAATTGTTTCGACAGGTAATTATAAAAGTTTGGTCGACCTTTTAGATCGGAAGAGC
>NZ_JBBNJY010000038.1:0-14074 GCF_040093295.1 Ruminococcoides bili | reverse complement strand
CATAACTGTATTTTGACATAAAAATACCGACCTCCAAAGTTAGATTTTTTAGGTCTAACTTTTGGGGGTCGGGTCATATGACAAGATGCAGTTTCTGTTAAAATCAGATAGTAATAATTCCGCATTGAGTAAGAATTGATGTTACAAGAATAATGATAAGGCAAATCGGAGCGACATATTTAATTATTACATTAAACAAACCTTTTCTTTTGAAAGCTTCGCCGTTGCGTGTAACTTCATCTGTAATAGTCTTTGGTTTGATAACCCAACCTATAAGAATACAGGTGAAGAACGCTACAATCGGCATAAGAATACTGTTGCTGAAGAAATCGAAGAATGTCAGAATATCCATTCCGAAAATTTTAAAATCAGACCAGATTCCGTTTCCGAGTGATGACGGAATACCCATCAACAAGCAAAGTCCGATTACGATAAGACAGCCAACACATCTGTTTACATGGAATTTGTCCATAAGTGAGGAAACTATAGCTTCCATAATTGAAATGGCACTTGTGATTGCCGCAAAGAATACGAGAATAAAGAACAACAGAGCAACAACATCGCCGCCGGGCATTTGGTCAAATACTTTTGGAAGAGTCATAAACATAAGACCCGGGCCGCTTTTTGAAAGACCTGCCTCCCCGCTGAATACATAAACGGCAGGAATAATCATAAGACCTGCAAGAAGTGCAACGGCAGAGTCAAAAATTTCAATTTGGTTTACAGATTTGGTAAGGTTGATTTCATTCTTTGTGTATGAACCGTAGGTAACCATAATACCCATTGCAAGGCTCATTGAGTAGAAAAGCTGTCCCAAAGCACCTGCAACCGTCATTAAGGAGAATTTGCTGAAATCCGGTACAAGGTAGTAGGCAACGCCGTCAAGCGCACCCGGAAGTGTCAGTGCATAAACCGAAATTCCGATTGTAAGAATAATGAGCATAGGCATCAGAAATTTACTGATTTTTTCAATGCCGTTTTTAACACCTATCAAAATTACGCATACGCTTAATCCCATAAATATAAGAAAGAATACAAGCGGTGACCACGGATTACCGATAAAGTCAGAAAAATAATTATCTCCTGCCGCTTGTGTAGCAAGACCTTGTGCATATACTGTAACATACTTTGTTACCCAACCGCCGATTACACAGTAGTAAGGGCAGATTATGATAGGAACTATAACTGCAAGTACGCCCAAAAAGCCGAATTTGCTGTTGAGCTTTTTATAGGCAAGTACAGGGCTTAACTTTGTTTTTCTTCCGATAGCAATTTCAGCGGTAAGCATTGCAAAACCGAAGGTTACGGCTAATATAAGGTAAACCAAAATAAAAATACCGCCGCCGTACTGTGCGGCAAGATAGGGGAATCGCCAGATGTTTCCGAGGCCTACTGCACTGCCTGCCGCAGCAAATACAAATCCCAGGCCACCGGAAAAGTTACTTCTTTTCTTTTCCATAATAATATATCCCTCATTTAAGAAATTTTTAATTGATTATACCATAATTTTATAAATAAAACAATACATAATGAATATTAATTTTTTTAAAAACAAAATATAAAAAAATTGACAGGCAAAGACTATGGTAAATCTGTTGTCTGTCGGTTAAAGTCAGCTGTTTAATTTTTGTTTGTAATTTTTATATCGTACAATAAAGTATATAATACACTCTATGCATACAAAGACAGTAAATATAATTGAAAGATCTGCAATTATACCGAATGCGGCAATTGCAAATACTGCTCCATAGTTTTTAACTGATTCTTTTACCATTGTAATTTGGTTTTGTACCCATATCCATATAAAAATACTGCTTAGTATATTTGATAAAGTCAGACCGGCTATACAAATACAAAAGTTTTTATATTCCTTTATCAGCACTCCGAAAATAATTGGTATGATAATTTGAACAAACCACATTATTATTGTAAAATATCCGCCTGTATTAATAGGAATATATATACTGAAAATTGATAATGAAAGTATAATACATATGATGAGTTTTATTTTGTTATCTTTAATTATTTCCTTATCCATTGTTTTAATTATTCCTTTATTTCCGTAAAAGGTATGTTATGCTCGGTTGCATATTGTTCTGCATATGAACCTTTTATTCCGTATATGGTTAACTTGCAGCAACCGTCAAAAGCATTGTCTGCTATTGAGGTGCATTTTTCGTAAATATATATTTTTTCTAAACCGGAGCATTTGCTAAAAGCACATTTAGATATTTCTGTAATATTTTTTGATAAATCAATTTGTTTTAGCGAAACACAATTATAAAATGCCCAATAATTGATACGGGTTACTGAATCGGGTATGTTTATTTCTTGTAAAGATGTGCAGTTGTAAAAAGCATCATTGGATATACCGTCGCAAGCGATATTTTCAGGGAGAGTAATCTTTTCCAATGAAGAGCAATCTTGAAATGATAAATCTTCTATTTCAACTGTATTTTCTGAAAATTTTACACTTGTCAGATTTTTGCAATCAGTAACGGATATATCTTTTATTGTGCTTGGAAATTCCAAACTTTTTAAGGCAATTGCATTATGAAAACATCCGTTAACGATTGATTCAATACCTTCTGATATTATGACTTCTTCGACAACTTTATCATTTTCAAACATTCCGGTTCTGTGAACACCCCATAGTGAGCGACTTGAAACATAACCGCCCAAAGCCCGAACTTTATAAAAACAGATTGTAGAGGGAATAACCATTTGTTTTTTAGGATAGTATGCTTTTGTTATGGTAGCGGTATTGTTATTATAATATTTGTCGTTTTCGTACTGAAAACCGCCCCATCTGTGAGTACCCGAAAAACCTTGAGTGATAAAAATAAATATGCAACAGGATACCAACATAATGGCAGCAAGACCTACCAGTAATTTTTTATTTTGCTTTTTCATAACATCACCTACACTTCTTTTATATGCCATTAATATAGCATATAAAAGAATATAATGATAGATGACATTTGTCACTGTTTTTACGATAAAACGGCTCATTTCAATAAATTTAAAATGAGCCGTTAATCTTTTTAAATATAATCATTTTTTACTGCATAAACAGCAAGTTGAGTTCTGTCTTTTAAATTAAGTTTTAAAAGAAGTGCAGAAATATTGTTTCGCACAGTTCCATCCGATAAAAACATAGTTTTAGCAATTTCTTTGTTGCTAAGTCCTTTTGCCACATTGACAAGCAATTCGGTTTCTCTGTTTGTAAGTTTTACTGCGTGAGTATTATTTTTAACAATTTTTTCTTTCAAGCTGTCAAAAACAGTTTTTCCAAAAACATTTATGTCGAGCATTGTGCTTTTTATAGCATTAACTATTTTTGTTTCATCTACATCTTTGAGCACATATCCGTCCGCTCCGCTTGTCAATGCTTTGCTTACTGTGGCTTTATCGTCAAATGTGGTTAATACAAGCACTTTAATATTCGGAAAGTCCTGCTTTATTTTATAAGTAGCACTTGAGCCGTCACAATACGGCATTTGCATATCCATAAGTACAATGTCGGGCTTTTCTGTTTTGCATAAATCATATGCCGAATTTCCGTTACTTGCAAGACCGCATACCTTTATATCTTTGTCCTGTTCAATAATTATCTTTAAACCGTTTCTGAAAATTTCATCATCGTCTGCAATTATAACATTAATCATAATTTATCACCTCCACGGGAATATATGCTTTTACGGAAAATCCGTTACCGGGTAATGAAGAAAACTCAATATTTCCGCCGATAGAATTAATCTTTTCTTTCATTCCTTTAAGTCCGAAATCAGGAACAATTTTATCACAGCCTGTACCGTCGTCAATTATATAAAGTCTGATACAATCCTCTGAAAATTTAAGTATAACTTCAATTTTGTTTGCATTTCCGTGTCTGATTGAATTGGTGACAGCCTCACGAACAACGCTGAAAATTGTGTCGGATGCAAAACCGTGATATGATTTTTCTTCGCCCATTTCAGTAAAATTAATACAGCTGTTTCCTGAATTGTAATTACATATAAAATCTTGTATTCTGGCAGAAATGCTTGATTTTGTATCTGTTTTAATGCCGACAACGCATTTTCTTACATCATTAAGTAATAATTCGGATGCTTGCAAAGCCTTTTTTGTATTTTCATTAGAATTGTTTTTGTCAATCAGCGACAGCTTTAGCAATGTCATAATTGAAACAAGACCGTGACCGACAGAATCGTGAAGTTCCTGCGCAATTCTTGTCTGTTCTTTTTCAACGGCAAGTCGTTTTTCTATTACATTCATCTTAGCAAGCTGTGTATTTGCTTTTGTAAGTTCTTGATTTTTTTCTGACAGTTTTTTATTCAGCATATAATATGTACTTACATCATAAAAAACAAATATTTCGGATACGGTTCTTTTTTCGTTGCAAACGGGCATTTTGCTGATTTCAAAGTATTTGTTTTCCGAAACGGAAACATCTAATGAACCTGAGTTTTTATTCAGTAAATCGCTGAATTTTGAAATATCGCTGTTTGTGATTTCCGCAATACGCATAAATGCTGTAATACAATCTTTATGTAAAATACTGTCATCAAGATTAAAGGCTTTTTTACTGCGTCATTAATATAGGTAATTTTATGTTTTTGATTTGTAACAATTATTCCTTCGTTTATTGAGCTCATAAGATATTTTACGGTAAGCGGGGGAATGGTAATAAATTCGTATTTATAAACAGCTAAAAATATCAGTAAAGAAGTTATTGAAAAAGATACAGGAGTAAAATCATATCTTATTGAAAAAACATCAAGCAAAGAAATTAAGTTGAAAGTAATGGGAATTATTGCCGAAAGCGAAATCAAAAGTATCTGTGGGAAATTCTCTTTAAAAGATTTAATGTTTTTTCCTACCATTAAACAAACAGATATTATCAGCAACAAGTAATTATATGCAACCGTTATGTAAAATCCGTTTCCGCCGATTACTTCGTTGCTCTGATAACTTTTAAAAAATAAATGAAAAATAGGATCTGTGATTTTTAGTAAAAAGAGAATTGTTGACGGAAGAAATACGGCTGATTTAAAAATTTTACTTTTTACTGTAGCGGCTTTTGTGTAATGCAAAGCAAAAATCAAAAACACAGTTCCTATAGTACATACAGAGAAGTAGCCGATATTGCTGAGAATTATTTTTACCGAAAGGTTTGTGGTGAAAATGTCAAAAATATGGCATACTATCCAGTTTATAATTAAAATCTGACAGGCGGTAAAATATCGTGACATCTTTTGACTGTATGAATTTTGTATAAATACAACGGTACTTATAATCGTAAGGCTTAAAGAAACAAGGTTTAAACCAAGGGTAAGTAATGTGTCCATAATAACTCCCTGATACTCTGTAATTTTTTAAATTATAACACGCATAAAATTGAATGGCAACAAAAATTAACCGAATAAAAACAAGCGACAGCATAAACTAACTGTCGCTTAAAAATTTGATTTATATTATGAATGTCGATATTAATCAATAAATTTGATTCTTACACAACATTAAAAATCCCAGTCGGGAACATATTTACGGTCGGCAGAGTCAAGTTCTTGTGTAAATCCGTCAAAGCCGAGCATCATATAGTAATCTTTTACTTTCTGATATTCCCGCCTTGTAATTTTACGGTTAATCTTTTCATATTTATTAGCGTTGCCCATGGGGATATACTGCCCCATAAGGCTGACAAGAATCTGATTGCCATAGTTTTTCTTGAGAATATCAAGAACTTCCATACTGTTCTTTGTGTGTGACGGAAGAATAAGATGTCTTACTATTATGCCTTTCTGCATCATCTGTCGGTCATCAAACTGTGGAAACCCAACCTGAAACAGCATTTCTTTAATTGCTACGGTTGCAGTTTCTACATAGTTTGGTGCGAGTGAATACTTAAGTGCAAGCTCATTATTGCTGTATTTGAAATCAGGAAGATAGATGTCAACTATTCCGTCAAGCATATTTAAGATTTTAGGACTTGTATAACCACTGCAATTATACACAATCGGAATTTTCGGTTTGTAAATTTCAAAACTTTTTACAACTGCAGGCGCAAAATGATCTGCTGTAACAAGATTGATGTTATGAACATTCTGCTCTTCAAGTCGTTTATAACAGTCGGCAAGCTCCTGCGGTGTAATTTCTCTGCCTCTGTGTAAAGAAGAAATTTCGTAATTTTGGCAGTAAACACAACCGAGAGTACAACCGCTGAAAAAAATTGTACCGCTGCCGTTTGCTCCGCTGATGCAAGGCTCTTCACCAAAATGAGGTGCAACTCTCGCTATTACGGGATTTGTTCCCATTCGGCAAAAGCCGCCGCCGCTTGATTCACTTCTTTGTGCATTGCATTTTCTTGGACATAAATTACATATCACTGATATCACCCTAATAAGTTATGATATAAGTATAGCACATCTGCAAGAAAATAGCTATATTAATATGTTTTGAAATCAGTTAAAAAATCTTCTACTATATCGTCAATGTGACATTCCTCAATATCAAGAGAATTGCAAAGAATAACAAGTTTCTTTATCTCCTCCGCATTATCGGACAGGTTGGCATATTGCCTGACAGTTCGCTCTTTGTCAATTACATCAATACCGTAGGAAATATTAGCATTGTTAGAATAAGTATTAATTCTGAACAGTAACATAAAATAAAAGTAACCTTTCTTTGTGAATACCAATCACCCTTAAGCAAGATAATACATCGTTTTACGATAAAAGTCAAGGCAAATACGCACAAAAGTATAGGTATATATTTATCTTTGTATATTTTAACAAAATACAATTTTGTTTTTTATGTAGATTTATTGTAAATTTTTTGTCATTTTTCAGAAACAGAAATAAACAAAAAAGTATAGATTTGTAACCACAAAAATATCATTGATGATTATTATAGTTAAAATGCTATACAAATTTGTTAATTACATAAATAATATTCGGAACAAATGTTTGGAATGTGTTGACTTAGTGAACGCTGTCATATATAATTAAATCAGTTCTGTATTTATTGTTGCCATGCCGTGTTAAATGCAATGATATTTCTTGCGTATAGAACAAGAAAATACTTATTTCCGTTAAATCTGTGTTTTCGGCTGATATGCAGCTTATTACTGATTTTGAAATCCTTTGTGCAACCGTATAAAAATTATTCGATTGCCGAATTTCGTGTCTGTTCATGGGATTTTACAATCAAATGGAGATGACAAATTTGGAAAATATGATTACAGTAAAAAATCTTCGCAAGGAATTTAAGAAAACTATTAAGGAACCGGGAATTAAAGGCAGTATAAAGTCCTTTTTTAACCCAAAATCTGAAATCGTAGAGGCTGTAAAGGATATTTCGTTTACGGCTGAAAAAGGCGAAATACTCGGTTTTATCGGACCTAACGGAGCGGGAAAGTCAACTGTAATAAAAATGCTTACGGGTATTCTTACTCCAACCTCGGGTACTTGCGTTATTAACGGACAGAACCCGCAGGATAACAGGAAAAAATATGTAAAAGAAATCGGTGTGGTATTCGGACAACGCACCCAGCTTTGGTGGGATTTACCGCTTACGGAAACTTATACGGTATTAAAAGAAATTTACGAGGTTGACGACGCTTCGTTTAAAAAGCGAATGGAGTTTTTTAACGAGGTACTCGATTTACAGGATTTTATAAAAAGTCCTGTTCGTACATTATCGCTCGGTCAGCGAATGAGAGCCGATATTGCGGCATCACTGTTGCACAATCCAAAGGTGCTTTTTCTTGACGAGCCGACAATCGGACTTGATGTGGTAGTAAAGGATAACATACGCAAGGCTATTGAAAAAATCAATGCCGAAGAGCATACAACGGTAATTCTTACCACTCATGACCTTGAGGACATTGAGCTGCTTGCAAAAAGAATTGTTATGATAGACAAGGGCAGTAAAGTATTTGACGGCAAGATTACCGAATTAAAAGAAAAGTTCGGACAAATGAGAGAGCTTGCTTTTGTATCCGAAAACCCGAATGTGCTTGAAATGCTTGATTATGCGAACAGTCTTAACCTTACAGGCGATGACCTTGTTGCTGAAAATGACGGCAGTTCTTATAAGATAAGATTTAATTCTTCAGTTGTACCAGTCGGCGATATGCTTTCTTACACACTTTCAAAAGTAAATGTTAAGGACATAAGCGTAAAAGACGCCGATATTGAGGAAATTATCCGTCGCCTTTACAAAAAGGAGGTGGAGGTTGATGCTTAAAAAACTAAGAATGTATCTGCCGTTTGTAAACGCAGGGCTTCAAGAGGCATCTACCTACCGTGCTAACTGGCTTTTTTACATACTTGGTGATGTAATCGGCTGTTTTGTGTCTTTCTTTGTATGGGAGGCAGTGTTTATTTCAAACGGCGGAGAGTCTTTTATGGAATTTGATAAGGGAGATATGATTGTGTATATTTTCCTTACATTTCTTACAGGTCAGATTATAGGCAGCGGTGGTACTTATGACATAGGACAGGAGATTAAAGACGGCACTATCGCTATGAGAATGATAAAGCCGATAAGTTATAATTCAACTTTCCTTTTTCAGGAGCTTGGCAATAAGCTTATGGAAATTGGCATAATTTTTATTCCGCTGGTGGCAGGCGTTGAAATTTACCGTTTTTTCCTTACAGGCTCATTGCAGTTTGATATTGCACAATTTTTGCTTTATTTAGTCTGTTGTGTGTTTGCTTATCTTATTAACTTTTTCTTTAATATCAGTTTTGGTTTTACAGCATTTGTATTTAAAAATCTTTGGGGCTCAAATCTGCTAAAAAATTGTATAGTCGGCTTTTTATCGGGCAGTACGATTCCGCTTGCATTTTTCCCCGAAGTTTTCAGAAATGTTCTTTCTGTACTCCCTTTCGCCTCGCTTTCATACACACCTGTTATGATATATATGGGTATGTATACAGGTTGGGATATAGTTTTTTATCTCGGTTTGCAGATATTTTGGTGCATCGCATTCTGGGGTATGTCAAAACTTATATGGAAAGCGGTTGTAAAGCACCTCTGTGTACAGGGAGGTTGATGTTATGAAAGAATTAAGAAGAGCTATGAAAATGCACCGTATTTTTATTGTTCAGGAACTTAAAAGAATGATGGAATACAAAGGTGACTTTCTTACAGGTGTAATCGGCTTTTTGATAGTACAGGTATTTAATATTCTTTTTCTGAATATTATTTTCAGTCAAATTCCAAATCTTAAGGGCTGGAGTTTCTATGAAATTCTGTTTATTTACGGTTTTTCACTTATCCCTAAGGGAATAGATCATATGTTTTTTGATAACCTTTGGGCAATGGGGCATTGGCTTGTGAGAAAAGGAGATTTTGACAAGTACCTTACTCGTCCGATTAATCCTATGTTTCATGTGATGGCAGAGAAATTTCAGGTTGACGCATTTGGCGAGCTTGTAGTCGGCATAGGACTTATAGTTACAGCTGTGCCTCATATTGCGATTGAATGGAGTTTTTTGAGGGTGTTGCTTACGCTTATCGCAATGTTTTTTGCCTCGTTTATTTATACGGGAATAAAAATTGGTACTGCTGCAATTTCTTTCTGGACCAAGCGCAGCGGAAACATTACATATATGTTCTATATGATGAATGATTTTGTAAAATATCCGGTTGACATCTACAATAATTTTATCCGTAATCTTATAACATATATAATTCCGTTTGCATTCACTTCTTATTTTCCTGCCATGTATTTTATGACAGGAGAAAATCCACTCTTAAACATCGGACTGACTGTTTTTGTTTCCGTTATCGTTATGGCGATTGGTATAGTTATTTGGAATATAGGCATAAAAAATTACGAATCGGCAGGCAGTTGATTTTAACTTATTTTGTCGTAAAAAATCTGATTTTGACTGATTTTTTGGACAGAAAACAATTTTGTTAATTATACACAATAAGCACAGTAAAACTTTGGTTTAATGTGCTTATTTATTTTCTGTAAAAGAAATTAAAACTTTGCAAAATTTGCTAAAATCTAATTACTGATACATAAGGTAAATTGAAAAAAGGAGAGAAAGAAATGTTTTTAAAAAGGACGCTTGCAGTTTTACTTAGCGCTACAATGCTCTTTGGTATGACATCGTTGTCAACAACAGCGGCAACCACAGATACAGAAGCAGTGTCGGCAGGTAATTACTACAATGCAAGTTATCTTGAAAATTATGCAAGCAATGCTTACAACGAACAGAATCTCGGTGCAAACTACAGCAAAAGCTCAACAGAGTTTAAGGTATGGTCACCGGAGGCATCTGCCGTAAAGGTTAAACTCTATGCAACAGGTTCCGATTCCGAATCAGGTGCAGCTGTTCTCGGCACTTATAACCTTAAAAAGAACAGCTCTACAGGTATGTGGTCGGTTACTGTAAACGGTGACCTTAAGAACACATACTATACTTATCTTGTTACCGTAAACGGTACAACAAATGAAACACAGGATGTTTATTCAAAAGCAACAGGTGTAAACGGTAACCGTTCAATGGTTGTTGACCTTGATTCAACAGATCCTGACGGTTGGGACAGCGATAACCATGTTCTTTTCAACAATGCACAGGAGGCAGTTGTATGGGAAGTTCATGTTCGTGACTTCTCAATTTCGGACACTTCGGGCGTCAGTGATGACAATAAAGGTAAATACCTCGCATTTACCGAGGGCGGCACAAAGATTAATTCGGATACAAGCGCAAGCTCTGTATCAACTGCTGCAGATTATCTTGTAAAGTCGGGTATTAACTGCGTTCAGCTAATGCCTGTATATGATTTCGGTTCTGTCGATGAAACAATCACAGGTTCGTCAACAAACAGAAACTGGGGTTATGACCCTGTAAACTACAATGTTCCCGAGGGTTCATATTCTTCTAACCCATATGACGGTAATGTTAGAATCACTGAATTTAAGCAGATGATTCAGGCACTTCATGACAGAGGTATTTCCGTTGTAATGGATGTTGTTTACAACCATACATATGTAACAGAGGGTTCGTGTTTTACAGATACAGTTCCTAACTACTATTACAGAAAAACAAGTTCAAGCGTTTATTCAAACGGTTCGGGCTGCGGTAACGAAACTGCATCCGATAAACTTATGTACAGAAAGTATATGATCGACTCAATTCTCTATTGGGCAAGCGAGTACCACATTGACGGTTTCCGTTTTGACCTTATGGGAATTCACGACATTGCTACTATGAATCTGATTCGTTCAAGTCTTGATAACCTTTATTCGGACGGTTCGGGTAAGAAGATTCTTATGTACGGTGAGCCTTGGACAGGCGGTTCAACCGCAATCAGCGACGGTTGTTTTCAGAGCAAAGCTTCTCAGCTTGATGCAAGAGTAGGTATGTTCTGCGACTCATACCGTGATGCTATTAAGGGTGGTACAAACGATGCATCAACCGGTTTTATTCAGGGTAATAATGGTAAAACTTACACAGTTGTAAACGGTGTAAAGGGTCAGTGCTTCGGTGCAAAAGCTCCTTCACAGACAATTGCTTATGCCGATGCCCACGATAACCTTATTATGTGGGATAAGATGGTGCTTAGTAACGGTAGTAAGGATTGGAACTCTACTTCCTCTTCGCTTACAGATCAGATGAAAGCCACAATGGGACTTCTCATGACTTCACAGGGCATAGTATTTATGACAGCAGGTTCGGAATTCTGCCGTACAAAGCAGGGCGACCACAACAGTTATAAATCAGCCGATTCAATCAATGCCATTGATTGGACTCGTTTAAAGACATATTCTGAAACAGCTGATTATTATAAGGGCCTTCTTAAAATCAGAGAGAATTACACACCGCTCAAGGGAGGTAACTTCTCAACTCCTACATTCCAGTCATCATACGGCAATGTTGTTGCTTATACATATTCCAATAACACAGCCGGCGAGTGGGGCAAGGTTTGCGTACTCGTAAACAGCGGTACACAGGCTTGCACAATCGGTCTTGACGGTAGCGGCTGGACAGTTGTTGCAAACGGCACAAAGGCAGGACTTGAAAGTCTTGGCACAGTTTCGGGCAAATCATATTCTATCCCTGCAAGAAGTACTTGCGTACTTGTTCAGTCATCTACATTCGGTAATCTTCAGAATGCAGAGCCTACATACGGTACACTTAAGGTAAACCATGTTGATGAAAACGGCAATGTTTTAAAGAGCACATCAGCTACTTATAAGACAGGTACAACATACCGTGCTTTACCTGATACAACACTTCTTTATGACTATAATCTTGTTAATACAACAGGCACAACAACAGGTAAAGTTGAAAGCGGCAAGACATACACTGTAACATTTACATACAAATCTTCAGGTATTTCCTCAGGTTACCTTACAGTAAACTATGTAGATGCAAACGGCACAAAGGTTAAAGACTCTGTTAAGAACAAAATGAGAAGCGGAGATGAATACTCTGTAAGTCCTGCAACAATTCAGGGTTATCAGCTTGATACAGATAGTTTCCCTGCAAACACAAGCGGTACTTTCTCGGGTACTGACACAACTATTACATTTAAGTACAAAAAGCTTAATTCTACAAGCACAGTAGTTCACTACAAAAAGCCGTCAAGCTGGTCAGATGTTCGTTGCTATTCATATACAGACGACGGCAAAAATCCGACAGGCGAATGGAATACCGCTACAGTAATGACAAGCGAGGGCGACGGTTGGTACAAATGTACAGTTCCTGCATCTGCTTGCTATGTAATGTTCCACCCAACTTCAAATATCGCTCAGGAGCCGGGGCAGGGTGCAAGCGGTTATGCCGCATCCGGCGAAGTATGGATTAATAACGGCGCTATCACATTTACCGCTACAGTAATTACAAGCCATATTGATATTGCAACAGGCAAAAAGATTGCCTCTGATGTTGTAAGCAAGAAAACAAAGGTTACTTCAAGCGACACATACACAACTTCTGCAGTTGCAGGTAAAAATGTAATTACTCCTTTAAATGCAACAGGCAATTATTCCGCAGGCGTAATCAATGTTGTATATCTTTACGATTCAGGTGAAGTTCCTACAACAGCACCGACTACACAACCTACAACAGCACAGCCGTCAACATCTGCAACAGAAATTCCTTCAACACCGTCTGATAAAGTATTGATAGGCGATGTTGATACAGACGGCAACATTTCAATCAATGATGTATCTGTTATACAGTTATTTATCAGTGAGCAGTCAACATTGACAGATAAACAGCTTATTGCGGCAGATGCAAATGATGACGGCAGCGTTGATGTAATTGACGCTACACTTGTTCAGATGTACTTGGTTTATAATATTGCAGACGGCAGTTTAGTAGGTCAGTATAAGTATATTGTACAGCCTACACAGCCAACAACACAAGCAAGTACAGCGGCACCGACAACACAGCCAACTACAGCACAGCCTACAACTGCAGAACCGACAACAGAGCCTACAACAACTCCAAGCGGTACATACACAGTAACATTTGCAAACTCACTTAACTGGAACGGTACAATTTACTGTTATTATTGGACAAGCGGCAGTCAGGGTGAAGTTGCTTGGCCGGGCACAAAAATGAATTTCGTAGAGAATAATGACCACGGTCAGGCAGTTTATACATTGACTGTTCCGACTTCTTGCGACAGCGTAATCTTTACTAACGGTTCTTCACAGACTGTTGATATTAACACAGGTTCAAAAGACACCAATTACTATGCTAAAACAACAAAGACAGATAAAGGCTATAATGTAGGTACTTGGTGATAATTAAGATATTAATTAAATATTCGATAGTCACGCAGCGGCCCCTCCGATATTTTCGGAGGGATTGCTTTTGGCTTTTTATCGAAAAATTGGAATAAATTATGGTTTAGCGGAGTGTCGGTCGGGCATTGAAATTTAGCTAACGCTAAGTTATCCTCCCAAAAGGCAAAAAAGTTTACTCAATTTTTTCAAAAATTGCAGGTTTGGGCAGCACCCATAAAATCTTCCGATACAACAATTTATCAGGCGCAAACAGCCACGCTGTTTGCCTGCTAAAACTAAGTTTGTAGATCG
>NZ_JBBNJY010000037.1:0-14724 GCF_040093295.1 Ruminococcoides bili | reverse complement strand
CGCAATTTTTGAAAAAATTGAGTAAACTTTTTTTGTTTTTGGGAGGATAATTTAGCGTTAGCTAAATTTCAATGCCCAACCGACACTCCGCTAAACCATAATTTATCCCAACTTTTGATAAAGAACCTTTATAATCACTTAGCAAAGTAGTTTGCTAAAAAACTAAAGATAATCAATGTTTCACTCGTATAATCATAAAAAGCAAATGCACAACGATAAAAACCGTTGTGCATTTTTTAAGATAATGGAAGATTTAATTATTATTAAAATTAAAGATTTGTGTAACCTATAAGGCTTAAATCAACCTCTTTGGCAACATCTCTGCCTTCACGAATTGCCCATACTACAAGTGACTGTCCTCTGTGCATATCTCCGGCTGTAAATACATTTTTAACATTTGTTGCGTGGGAGCCTTCTGCGGTTGCCACATTTGTTCTTGCGTTTACTTCAACGCCAAATGCTTTTGTAACATAACTTTCCGAACCTAAGAAACCTGCCGCAATGAGTACAAGCTCAACATCAACAGTGTATTCCGAACCCTCGACTTCTTTCATCATAAGTCTGCCTGTCTTTTCGTCCTTTTCAGGCTTTAACTTAACAAGAACAGCACCCTTAAGGTTGCCCTTGTCATCGGAGATAAATTCTTTTACCGTTGTTTGATAAACTCTTGGGTCATGACCGAATACCTCAATAGCCTCTTCCTGACCGTAGTCTGTTTTACAAACTCTCGGCCACTGCGGCCACGGATTGTCGGCAGTACGCTTGTCGGGTAATTTTGGCATCATCTCAAGCTGGAGAACTGATTTAGCGCCGTGACGAATACTTGTTCCGACACAGTCGTTACCTGTATCACCACCGCCGATAACCATAACATTTTTACCTTTAGCGGAAATATAAGTGCCGTCCTTTAAGCCGTTGTCAAGCAATGCTTTAGTAGTTGATTTAAGAAAATCAACAGCAAAGTAAATGCCTTTAGCTTCTCTGCCTTTAACCTTAATATCTCTTGGGTTGGATGCGCCGCAGCAGAGTATAACTCTGTCGTATTCGTCAAGCAATTTTTTAGCTTTTACATCTTTGCCTACATTGACGCCTGTTTTAAATTCAACGCCCTCTTCTTTCATAATAGAAATTTTACGGTCGATAACTTCTTTTTCAAGTTTCATATTCGGAATACCGTACATAAGCAAACCGCCTACACGGTCGGAACGCTCGAATACAGTAACAGAGTGACCTCTCTGATTGAGCTGGTCAGCGGCGGCAAGTCCCGAAGGACCTGAGCCGATGATTGCAATTTTTTTACCTGTTCTTACCTTTGGAGGATTTGCCTCAGCAAGTCCCTGTTCGTAAGCATTTTCGATAATGCCGTACTCGTTTGCTCTTACGGTAACAGCGTCACCGTTAGCGCCGCAAGTGCAAGCCTTTTCGCAAAGGGCAGGGCAGACACGGGAGGTAAACTCCGGGAAGTTATTTGTAATTTTTAGTCTGTTATATGCCTGTTCCCAACAACCTTTGAAAATAAGGTCGTTCCATTCAGGGATAAGATTGTTAAGAGGACAGCCGGAGAATGCATTGCCAATCTGCATACCTGCCTGACAGAACGGAACACCGCACTCCATACATCTTGCACCCTGCTTTTCCTGATCCTTTTTGCTTAAAGGTGTGTGAAATTCATTATAGTTTTGTATTCTTTCTTTGACTGAAAATGCCTCGGCATCTTCACGATTATAATCCATAAAACCTGTTGGCTTTCCCATTATTGTGTGCCCTCCTTACTTATTGTTGATAATCTGATAGAATGCTTCAATTTGAGCCTGTTCACTGCTAAGACCTTTTTCTTCCATAGAAGCAATCGCAGACATCATTTCTTTGTAATCGTGAGGAACGATTTTCTTGAACTTTGGAAGATACTCGTCAAAGTTATCAAGAATTTCTTTACCCTTAGTTGAGCCTGTTGCGGCTGTGTGTTCCTCAATGAGGGATTTAAGCTCTATAATATCGTACTTTTCTTTAACTTCGGAGAAGAGTACCATTTCTTTGTTAAGCTTTGTATAAAGATCTCTATCCTCGTCAAGTACATAAGCTACACCGCCCGACATACCTGCGGCGAAGTTTTTACCTGTTTTACCTATAACTACAACTCTGCCGCCTGTCATATATTCACAGCCGTGGTCGCCTACACCCTCAACAACTGCTACGGCACCGGAATTTCTTACACAGAAACGCTCACCTGCAACACCGTTGATAAATGCCTTACCGCTTGTTGCGCCGTAGAAAGCAACATTACCGATGATGATATTATTTTCAGCCTTAAAGGTTGAACCCTTTGGAGGATATACAATAAGTTTACCGCCTGACAAACCTTTACCAAAGTAGTCGTTGCTGTCGCCGACAAGCTCAAGTGTAAGTCCCTTTGGAATGAAAGCACCAAAACTCTGTCCGCCAGAACCGTTACAGATAATCTTAAATGTATCGTCTTCAAGCTTATCGTCAAACGCTTTTGTGATTTCAGAACCGAGAATTGTACCGAATGAACGGTCAGTATTCTTAACATCAACGGTAATTGTTTTGCTCTTACCGTTTGCAAGAGATGACTTAAATTCTTTTAAGAGTACCTTTTCATCGAGAGTTGCGTCAAGCTTAAAGTCATAAAGATTCTTTTTCTTGTATTCAATCTTATTTGAAACAAAGTCGGTATTAAGAATATTTGAAAGGTCAACTTCGGCTGCCTGACCCTCGATACCGTCTTTTCTCTTGATAAGGTCAATTCTGCCGACAAGCTCATCAATAGTTTTAACACCGAGCTTTGACATATACTCTCTTAACTCCTGCGCAACAAAACGCATAAAGTTCATTACATATTCAGGCTTACCCATAAATCTCTTTCTGAGTTCAGGGTTCTGGGTAGCAACACCAAACGGGCAAGTATCAAGGTTACATACTCTCATCATAGCACAGCCGAGTGTTACGAGTGGGGCAGTGGCAAAACCGTATTCTTCAGCACCGAGAATTGCGGCAATCGCAACATCTCTGCCGTTCATAAGCTTACCGTCTGTTTCAATAACAACCTTGTTTCTAAGGTCATTCATAATAAGTGTCTGATGAGCTTCGGCAAGACCGAGTTCCCATGGAAGACCTGCATTATAGATTGAGCTTCTCGGAGCAGCACCTGTACCGCCGTCATAGCCTGAAATAAGGATAACGCCTGCGCCTGCTTTTGCAACACCTGCGGCAACTGTACCTACACCACATTCAGAAACAAGTTTTACGGAAATTCTTGCGTCTGTGTTAGCATTTTTAAGGTCATAAATAAGCTGTGCAAGATCTTCAATTGAATAAATATCGTGGTGAGGAGGAGGGGAGATAAGAGATACACCCGGTGTGGAGTGTCTTGTCTTTGCAATCCAAGGATAAACCTTTTTGCCCGGAAGATGTCCGCCCTCGCCCGGCTTAGCACCCTGTGCCATTTTAATCTGAATTTCATCGGCAGATGTGAGGTACTTTGAAGTTACACCGAATCTGCCCGACGCAACCTGCTTGATAGCGGAGCAACGGTTGTCGGCTGTGCCCTTTGTGAGAAGTCTTTCAAGGCTTTCGCCTCCCTCACCCGAGTTTGATTTGCCGTGTAATCTGTTCATTGCAATAGCAAGAGCCTCGTGTGCTTCCTGTGAAATTGAACCGTATGACATAGCGCCTGTTTTAAATCTGCGAACGATAGAATCAACGCTTTCAACTTCATCAATCGGAACAGGAGTTTCGGCATAGTTAAAATCGAAAAGTCCTCTGATATTAACAGGGTCCATTTCCTCTGAAATCATATGCGAATATTTCTTATAAAGCTCATAGTCGCCTGTTCTTGTTGACTGCTGGAGCATATAAATTGTCTGTGGGTTGTAGAGGTGTTCTTCCTTACCGCTTCTGAACTTATGACTGCCTCTTGATTCAAGCTCAGGATTTGTGCTGAGTCCGAGAGGGTCAAAAGCAGATGTGTGAAGCCTGTCAACATTCTTTTCGATATCTTTTAATGTGATACCGCCGATTCTGCTGACTGTACCTGTAAAGTAGTTATCAATAACATCCTTGCCGATACCGATAGCCTCAAAAATTTGTGAGCCATGGTATGACTGGATTGTTGAAATACCCATTTTAGATGCAATCTTAACTATGCCATGAAGAATAGCGTCATTGTAGTCATTAACAGCCGCATAGTAATCCTTGTCGAGAAGGTCATCTGCGATAAGCTCGTGGATAGTTTCCTGCGCAAGGTATGGGTTAATAGCACTTGCACCATAGCCAAGAAGTGTAGCAAAATGATGTACCTCTCGTGGCTCGCCGCTTTCAAGAATGATAGCGCATGATGTTCTTTTCTTGGTAACAACTAGGTGCTGGTGAACTGCCGAAACCGCAAGCAATGACGGAATAGCAAGGTGGTTTTCGTCAACGCCTCTGTCCGAGAGGATGATGATGTTTGCACCCTCGCTGAAAGCCTTGTCTGTTTCAATGAAAAGTCTGTTGATAGCCTTTTTAAGGCTTGTGTTTTTATAATAAAGAATCGGAACGGTGGCAACCTTAAAGCCGTTGATATGCATATTTTTGATTTTAAGAATATCCGTAGAAGTAAGAATTGGATTATGAATCTTAATTACCTTACAGTTTTCCGGCTTTTCTTCAAGAATGTTGCCGTCCTCGCCGATATAAATTGTTGTTGATGTTACAACTTCCTCACGAATTGCATCAATAGGTGGGTTTGTAACCTGTGCGAAAAGCTGCTTAAAGTAGTTGAAAAGCGGCTGCGGCTCTTTTGAAAGTACGGCAAGAGGACTGTCTGTACCCATTGCCGAAATCGGCTCGCTTGCATTTTTAGCCATAGGGAGGATAGATGTCATAACATCTTCATATGTATAGCCAAATGCTTTCTGGAGGCGCTGTCTTTCGTCATAAGAATGTTCCTCAACCTTTACATTAGGAATCTTGAGGTCTTTAAGACGAACAAGGTTGCTGTCAAGCCATTCGCCGTACGGCTGTTTTGATGCATAATATTCCTTAAGCTCGTCATCGTCGATAAGTTTGCCCTGTACAGTATCTACAAGGAGCATTTTACCGGGACGAAGTCTTTCCTTAGTGACAATCTTTGCGGGGTCAATAGGAAGTGCACCGACTTCTGATGAAAGAATAAGGTTGTTATCGTCTGTAATGTAGTATCTTGACGGACGAAGACCGTTTCTGTCAAGTACCGCACCCATAATATCACCGTCAGAGAAAAGAATTGATGCAGGACCGTCCCACGGTTCCATCATTGTAGCGTAGTACTGGTAAAAATCTTTCTTTTTCTGAGAAATTGTGTGGTTTCTGTCCCAAGGCTCAGGAATTGTAATCATAACGGCAAGAGGAAGCTCCATACCGCTCATTACCAAAAATTCAAGAGTGTTGTCGAGCATTGCGGAGTCCGAACCCTCAGTATTTACAACAGGGATAACCTTGTCGAGGTCGCCTTTGAGGTGCTCCGACTTCATTGTTTCTTCACGGGCAAGCATTTTGTCTGCGTTGCCTCTGATTGTATTGATTTCACCGTTGTGAACAATCATTCTGTTTGGATGCGCTCTCTGCCAGCTTGGGTTTGTATTGGTAGAGAATCTTGAGTGAACCATAGCGATTGCAGATTCATAATCAGGATCCTGCAAGTCTGTAAAGAATCTTCTTAACTCGCCTACAAGGAACATACCTTTATATACAATAGTTCTGCTTGAGAGAGAAACTACATATGTATCTTCGTTGCTCTGCTCAAATACTCGTCTTGCAACATAGAGCTTGCGGTCAAAAGGCAAGCCTTTCTTAACGCCTTTCGGACGCTTGATAAAGCACTGCATAATGTGAGGCATACATTCAACTGCTCTTTTGCCAAGCACATCAGGGTTAGACGGAACATTTCTCCAGCCGAGAATCTCAAGTCCCTCTTTTTCCGCAATAATTTCAAACATTTTTTTAGCCTGATTTCTTGCAAGCTCGTTTTGAGGGAAGAAGAACATACCTACAGCATAATCTCTCTCCGCAAGAAGCTTGATTCCGAGATCTCTCTGGGCTACTTTTTTGAAAAACTTGTGTGAAATCTGGAGCAAAATACCTACGCCGTCACCTGTTTTTCCTTCGGCGTCTTTACCTGCTCTGTGCTCAAGGGTTTCTACTATAGTAAGAGCATTTGCAACCGTATCGTGAGTTTTGATACCGTTAATGTTTACAACCGCACCTATACCGCAGTTGTCGTGCTCAAACTGAGGAGAGTAAAGTCCCTTAAAGTCTTGTCTGTTTGAGATTTGTTCCAATTTAATTCACCCTTTCCCGCTCAATTCTTCAACATTTGTTCTACACAGCATACTATATAATATAGTATAGTAAATGGAGTACGATAAATGGATTGAGCTGTTAAATACATTTTATATTTTTGCTAAAACATATTAATTATATGTAAAATGTATGCTTTGAAATATTCTGTCGCAAAACAGCACATTTGCAATAACTTTATTATATAGCCTGTTACTATAGTTGTCAATAGAAAAATGCAACTTTTTTATAACAAACTTTCATATTTTGTGAGAAACCCGACAAAAAATCAATAAACTAATGTTTAAAAGTAAAATAAGTGCAGGAAAATTACTTAAACTTGCAAAAGCTGAAATATTTTTTGAAAAAATTTTAAAAAAGCTATTGACAAATAACGCAAAAGGGTTTATACTACAGTCAATGACAAACAGCAAGGGCGCTGTGAGCCGAAAGGTTCGCAGTGCCTTTTTGTTTTCTAAAAAAATGATTTCATTAAAAACGGATAGGAGAGATTAAAATGGCAAAAGTTCCTGAATTATTTGGCAGTATGGTATTTAACGATCAAATGATGCTTGAGCGTCTTCCTAAGGCTACTTACAAGGCACTTAAGAAAACAATCCAGAATGGTGAGCCTCTCGACGAGAGCGTAGCTAATGTAGTTGCAAGCGCAATGAAAGATTGGGCTATCGAAAAGGGCTGCACACACTATACACACTGGTTCCAGCCAATGACAGGTATCACAGCAGAAAAGCATGACAGCTTTATCACACCGAACGGTGACGGTCAGGTTATCATGGAGTTTTCAGGTAAAGAGCTTGTAAAGGGCGAGCCTGATGCATCTTCTTTCCCAAGCGGCGGTATTCGTGCTACTTTTGAGGCAAGAGGTTATACAACTTGGGACCCGACTTCATATGCTTTTGCTAAGGACGGTACACTTTACATTCCTACAGCATTCTGTTCATACACAGGTGAGGTCCTCGATAAGAAAACACCTCTTCTTCGTTCAATGGAGAGAATCAGCACAGAGGCTTGCAAAGTTCTTAATCTTCTCGGCAAAACAGATGTTACGAGAGTTACAACAACAGTAGGTCCTGAGCAGGAATACTTCCTTATAGATAAAGATGTTTATGACCAGAGAAAAGACCTTATCTACACAGGCAGAACACTCTTTGGTGCAAAAGCTCCTAAAGGACAGGAACTTGACGACCATTACTTCGGCGCAATCAAGACAAGAGTTGCCGCTTTCATGGCAGACCTTGACAACGAGCTTTGGAAACTCGGTATCCTCGCTAAGACAAAGCACAATGAGGTTGCTCCTTCGCAGCACGAGCTTGCTCCTATTTTTACAACTACAAATATCGCAACCGACCACAACGAACTTACAATGGAAGTTATGAAGAAGATTGCTGAAAAGCACGGTCTTGTTTGCCTCCTTCACGAAAAGCCTTTTGCAGGTGTAAACGGTTCAGGTAAGCACAACAACTGGTCAATTTCTACTAATACAGGTGAAAATCTCCTTGATCCGGGTAAAACACCTGAAAACAATATTCAGTTCCAGCTCTTTCTTGCAGCTATCGTAAAGGCTGTTCACGAGTATCAGGATCTTTTAAGAATTTCTGTTGCATCGGCAGGCAACGATCACCGTCTTGGCGCTAACGAAGCACCGCCTGCAATCATTTCAATGTATCTTGGCGATGACCTCGGCGCATTGGTTGAATCAATCATCAATGGTACAGAGTATATAAGCAAGGGCAAGGTTAAGATGTCAACAGGTGTTGATGTTCTTCCTGACTTCAAGAAAGACACATCAGACCGTAACAGAACATCACCGTTTGCTTTCACAGGTAACAAGTTTGAGTTCAGAGCACTCGGTTCGGCTCTCAACATTGCTTGTCCTAACATAATGCTTAACACAATGGTTGCCGAGGAACTTTCAGAGTTCTATGATGAGTTGAAAGACGCATCCGATCTTGACGCAGCGGTTAAGGCTCTTATTAAAAAGACATTTACAGAGCATCAGGCAATTATCTTCAACGGCAACAACTATGCACCTGAATGGGTTGAAGAGGCAGAGAAGAGAGGTCTTCTTAACCTTAAATCACTTCCTGATGCAGTTGAGCATTACATTGATCAGAAGAATATTGACCTCTTTACAAAGAACAAGATTTATTCTGTAGATGAAATTCATGCAAGATATGAGATTGAGCTTGAAAACTATGCTAAGATTATCAATATCGAAGCACTTACAATGATTGATATGGCTAAAAAAGATATGATTCCTGCCGTTACTTCATATGTAAGAGAGCTTACAGATACAGCGCTTGCTAAGAAAGCTCTTTCAGACGCAATCCCAACATCAGTTGAGGAAGACCTCATTACAAGTCTTTCAAACAAACTTGTTTGCTTCAGCAAAAAGACAGCAGAACTTGAGAACGCTGTTATCGGCGCAAGCGAATATGAGGGCGATGTTCTTGCTTATGCTAAGTATTACAGAGAGAGCGTATTCTCGGTAATGACTGAACTTCGTGCAATCGGCGACGCTATGGAAACAGAAACAGCCGCTGATTACTGGCCATATCCTTCATACGGCGAAATGCTTTACGGTGTATGATCGATTGACTGATTTTTAAATTTTAAATTTGGTGACACAATGGCGTGTAACGAACAGACAAAAACTGTTTGGTACACGCCATTTTTGTTATTTAAAAAAAGGGGAGATCTATATGGCAGAAATGATTTTTGGCAGTACAGGCGTATGGTATATGATAGGCGCCTTGCTCGTATTCTTTATGCAATGTGGTTTTGCGATGGTAGAAACCGGTTTTACAAGAGCGAAAAACGCCGGTAATATCATTATGAAAAACCTGATGGACTTCTGTATCGGTACAGTAGTATTCAGTTTGCTTGGTTTTGGACTTATGATGTCGGAAAACTATATTGCAGGTTTCATCGGCGTTCCTAATCTTACAATGTTTACAGATTGGGCAAGCTTTGATTGGAACTCATTTGTATTCCAGCTTGTATTCTGTGCTACAGCCGCAACAATTGTTTCCGGTTCTATGGCAGAGCGTACAAAGTTCTCTGCATACTGTGTTTACAGTGCAGTAATTTCATTGGTTGTTTATCCTATCGAGGCAGGTTGGGTATGGAACGGCCAGGGTTGGCTTGCACAGCTCGGTTGTATTGACTTTGCAGGTTCAATCGTAATTCATATGGTTGGCGGTATCTCTGCTCTTGTAGGCGCAATCATCCTCGGACCTCGTATCGGTAAGTATGGCAAAAACGGTAAGGTAAACGCTATCCCGGGTCACAGCATCACACTCGGTGCTTTAGGTGTATTCATTCTTTGGTTTGCTTGGTACGGCTTTAACGGTGCTGCTGCAGAAGACGGTTCAAGACTCGGTCAGATCCTTCTTACAACAACAATCGCTCCGGCTGTTGCTACAGTAACATGTATGCTCTTTACTTGGATTAAGAACGGTAAGCCTGATGTTTCAATGTGTCTTAACGCTTCACTTGCAGGTCTTGTTGCAGTAACAGCAGGTTGTGCAGATGTTGATGCTATCGGTTCTGCAATCATCGGTATTGTTTCAGGTATCCTTGTAGTAGTTGCAGTAGAATTTGTTGATATTAAACTCAAGATAGATGACCCGGTTGGTGCATTCTCAGTACATGGCGTAAACGGTATGTGGGGCGGTCTTGCAGTAGGTCTTTTTGCAACAGGCAACGGTCAGGACGGTATCACAGGTCTTTTCTACGGCGGCGGTTTTGCACAGCTCGGTAAGCAGGCTCTTGGTATCCTTTGCGTAGCATCTTGGACAATCGTTTGTATGATTATCGTATTTACAATCATCAAAAAGACAATCGGTCTTCGTGTAACTAAGGAAGAAGAAATGAAGGGTCTTGATATTTGCGAGCACGGTCTTGTAAGCGCATATGCAGACTTTATGCCAATCGGTGTTGGTACAGCTTCACTTGACGAAACATTTGATGTTGAGGGCAATGTTCCTGTAACTAAGGCAGTTCCTGTTCAGCTTGCAGGCAAGTATGATATGGCTACCGACGGTACAAAGATTACTAAGATTGATATTCTCCTTAAGCAGTCAAAACTTGAGGCACTCAAGGAAGAAATGGATAAACTCGGTATTACAGGTATGACAGTATCACAGGTACTCGGTTGCGGCGCTCAAAAGGGTAAGGCAGAGTATTACCGTGGTGTTGCTATTGAAAGTAATCTCCTTCCTAAGATGAAGGTAGAAATCGTAGTTTGCAAAGTTCCTGTAAAGGCTGTTGTAGATGCCGCTGTAAAGGCACTCTATACAGGTCATATCGGTGACGGCAAGATCTTCATTTATGATGTTGAAGATGTTGTAAAAGTAAGAACCGGTGAAACAGGTTACGATGCAATGCAGGATATTGAGTAATCCTATTAAAATTACCTATCCTTTTTAATTCACATAAACCGAGAGGGTCGACACGAGAAATTGTGTCGGCCCTTTTGGCATAACGCACATCAAAACAGCACCGCTTTTTTGAGTTGCCCCCCAAAAGTCAGACTAAGAATCTAACGGTTTGGAGGTCACATCACTTTGTCGGTGCTGTAGTTTTATGTTTATAGATTTATAATATATCTCCGCCGATGGATTTTGAAAAGGCTTTATAAATGTCTTTGGCATTGTTTTCGCATAATATCCATAGCTTAATATAAGCAGAAATCGGAGTGACAGTAGGGAGTACCTGAATGCCTAATTTTGAATAAAGCTCTTTGCTTTCGTAAAAAAATCCTGTCTCACTGCCTGTTAAAAATACAGGAATGTTAAATTGTTTGGCTGTATTGCAGAATTTCTCCAAATCTTTGCTTGCGGTATTTACAGTTCCCGAATGATAGCTTTCCGTCAATACTGCTTTAATATTTTTATTAAGCTGCGGATAAGCCATTCCCACATACGGTGTAATTTTAAGTACAGGGGAAGTTGATTTGAAAACAGGCATATTCTCAAATTTTATTTCATCTTGCTTTTCTGTATAATTGATATTCTTAATAAAATTGCCGTTAATGATTTCACCGTAGTAAATATTATTAACGCTTTCGATTTTATCCGAATAAGCAAGGTGTTTTTGCAGGCGAGAGGCACGGTGAATTTTGGCATGCTCGCCGTTATTTTTGTATGCGACAAATACACCTTTATTATTGTCTGATTTAATGAAATCCACGGCAGCGGAAAAATTCTCGAGTCCGTTTGATTTTTCGCTCTCGAGCGGATAATTTGCAGACACAAGCACAATAGGAGTATTACACAAGCCGAACATATAAGAAAGCACAGCGGAAGTGTATTGCAGTGTATCTGTACCATGGGTAACAATGATGCCGTCATAATTATTTATATTTTCTTTGACGGAATTATAAAGTAAATTAAAATACTCGCCGTTTAAGTTTTCGCTAAGTACCGTGTAAGGAGAGATCGCATCGAATTCAGCATAACCTCCGTTTTGTTTGTACATTTCGATTAACTTGTAACGGGTGCTTGAATCGGGAGAAATTACACCGTCATTGTAGCAGCTGCCTATAGTTCCGCCTGTAAAAACAACTAAAATTTTCATACAGCACCTCCGATTATTTCTTTTTATATTGTACCATATTTATTCGGAAAAATCAGCCTTTGCTGAAAACAGACTTTTACTTAGCTTTCTTTCCTGTGAAGAGTAAATTCCCGATTTGCCCGACGCTATAAAACTTATCAGACTTGCAAATACAAAATAAGGCGCGGCTTCGGCACCGAAAAGCTCAATACCGAGCATAATTGTGGTAATCGGTGTGTTTGCGGCAGAACCGAACACGCAGATTAAGCCAATTGCCGCAAGAAAACTCGGTTCAATGCCGAATAAATTTGCATACCAGCCGCCGAATGACGCCCCTATGTCAAACAACGGAGTTACTTCACCGCCTTGAAATCCTGCTCCGAGTGTGAGCGCTGTCAAAATGAATTTTACGGGCATATCGTACCAATTTGCATTGCCCTCGAATGCGGTTGTTTGCTGCCAAGTGCTAAGTCCTTCATATTTGTTGAGATTTAATAAAATGATTAGCAATGTGACAACAACAGAGCCTGCCAATGCAGAGAGAACGGTATTTTTAAAAATTTTTGCGTATAATAATTTTAAATATTTGACCGCAAGAGCAAACAATTTTCCGAGAAGTCCGAAAAATACAGATGCGGAAACAAATATCAATATAAGTTTAAAATCAAAGTTAGGAACGCTTGCGATAGTATGTACTTCGTGTGTTGCGCCGAGCAAAAGCGTAACAGCATTTGCCAGATAAGATGATAAAAAGCATGGAATAACAGCGCTTGCTGAAAGCTGACCTATGCAGCAAACTTCCATACCGAAGAATGCACCTGCAAGCGGAGTGCCGAATACGGAGCCGAATGCCGAACTTAATCCGCTTAAAATGATAGTTTTTCTGTCCTTTTTTTTAAATCCAAACTTGTCGGCAACATTGCTTGTAAGAGTGCCGCCGATTTGAACGGCAGTGCCCTCTCTGCCTGCCGAGCCGCCCGAAAAGTGTGTCAGCAGTGTAAAGAAGAATGTAAGAACTGCAAGCCTTTTAGGTACTTTTACACCCTCGTTTGCACTCTGAATTATAAGATTGTTGCCTTTTGAGGACTCACCGCCGTATTTCTTATATACAAAAGCGGTAAGTATACCCGAAAGTGGCAAAAACCATATGCAATAAGGAAAAGACTCCCTGAATACGGACGATAATCCGAGCATTTTTAAAAACGCGAAAGAAATTACGCCCATAACAACGGCACAGCAAAGAGATGCCGTCAATACCTTGAAATCAACAAACTTTCTTTTCATAATTCACCTCAAAATTTTGTAATAAAAATGGCATAAAAAAAGCCAATGCCCCTGTATAAAACAGAAGTCATCAGCAAAAGCGGTTTCGGAAAAATCCGTGGGAGAACCTCATTCCCATACATATATTATGCATTTATGGATATAGTATATACTGTACCGACAAAAAATGCAAGAGCAAAAAATAAATTTAAAAAATTTAAAAATAGGTGTTGACAAATAGAGAAAGATGTTGTATTATAATTATGCAAAAGGTTAGTGACAACTAACTTAAAGCAAGAATCTTTCCATTATTGTAATTGTGCCTCTATAATTACAGAAATAAATGTAAATCAACGCCTGTAAGGGCGTTAATTATGAAATAATAGTTAGTTAAAGCTAACTAAAAGGAGTATTATGTCTGAAGAAATTTTAGTCCGCCACTGCTCACCGACATTGGCGAATATAAAAACAGGAAATTTGGTTAATTGCCGAATTGACAGCATATATAGGCTGAAAAAAGATATTATCTCCCTAAACTCTGTTCTCAACGCAAAAGGTGTGTCAATCCGTGTACTGTACTGTTCGTCCGAAAGAGCGTTGATTTATGTTTATCGTCCGGAAAAATTAAACGCAGATATGCAAAACGGCAAAAACAAAAAGTTTTTAAATTCAATAGGGTATAGAGGAACTACCAATGATGAGCTTATAAACGAGCTTTCGGCAAGAGTTTATTCTTGCGGCGGATTTCCTCACGAGATAGGATTGTTTTTAGGCTATCCGATTGACGATGTAATAAGTTTTATTGAAAATAAAGGAAAAAACTTTAAATGCTGCGGATGTTGGAAAGTATATCACGATGAAGATAATGCTAAAAAGACATTTGAAAAGTACAAAAAATGTACTAATATATACTGCAAAAAATATTTGCAGGGTTCGTCGCTTAAACGACTTACCGTATAAATTTACAAAGGAGTAATTAATTTATGAGTAAAATAGCAGTAGTGTTCTGGAGTGGAACAGGCAACACAGAGGCAATGGCTGACGCTGTTGCAGAGGGCGCAAAAGGCGCAGGCGCAGAGGTTTCTGTATTTAATGTAACAGATTTTTCTGCAGATAAAGTAGACGAATTTGACGCAATTGCATTTGGTTGCCCGGCAATGGGTGCCGAAACACTCGAGGACAGCGAGTTTGAGCCTGTTTTCAATGAATGTGAACCAAAGCTCAACGGTAAGAAAATTGCCCTCTTCGGCTCATACGGCTGGGGTGACGGCGAATGGATGAGAACATGGGAGGAAACCTGTAATTCGGCAGGCGCAGTTCTCACAGCAGAAAGTGTTATCTGCAATGATGCTCCCGATGACGAAGCCACGGCAAACTGTAATGCACTCGGTGCAGCACTTGCAGGCTGATAAATTAACCAATCCCTTATACATTTCATATTTTTTCTTAAAGACTGCCGCTTGTAATGAGCGGCAGTTTTTAATTGTAAAAAGTTTATTTAAAAGGGTAATTAGGGTTTAACAGAATACTTCGTCAGTCAATTATAAAAGTTTGGTCAACCTTTTC
>NZ_JBBNJY010000036.1:0-15230 GCF_040093295.1 Ruminococcoides bili | reverse complement strand
CGCCGAAATTATTAATAGCATCGGTATTTTCTATCCGCAGTATTCCCTGTTTTACCACAGCTCGGAAATTACCGCACCGCACAACCTTTTTTATTATAACTGTATTAATCTCCCCTATTATGGCAATACTTATTGTAAGAAATTGCTTGGGGGTAATTTTTTGCAGTATGGTAAAGTTGAAATTTGCGGAGTAAACACATCTAAGCTTAAAGTCCTAAGTGAAAAAGAAAAGAAAGCACTGCTCAACACAATAAAGAACGGCAGTGAACAAGAGCGTAAAAAAGCAAGAGACGCAATGATAAACGGCAACCTGCGCCTTGTACTTTCGGTAATTCAGCGCTTTACAAACCGTGGTGAAAATCCCGATGATTTATTTCAAGTCGGTGTAATCGGACTTATCAAAGCAATTGATAATTTCGACCCGTCACTCGATGTGCGTTTCAGCACCTACGGAGTACCTATGATTATCGGCGAGGTACGAAGATACCTGCGAGATAATAACGCTATCAGAGTATCACGCTCAATGCGTGACACCGCCTATAAGGCTATGCAAATCAAAGAACAGCTCACCAATAAAGAAAACCGAGAGCCGACAGTTGAAGAAATCGCCAAAATAATGGGAGTGCCAAAACACGATGTTGTGCTTGCGCTCGAGGCAATAATCGAACCTGTTTCATTGTACGAGCCTGTTTTTTCGGACGGCAATGACACCATTTATGTTATGGACCAAATTGGTGACAAAAACGACGACACAACCTGGCTTGAGGAAATCGCCGTAAAGGAGGCAATCTCTAATCTCTCCGACAGAGAAAAGCGAATACTTACAATGCGGTTTTTCAGAGGCAAAACTCAAATGGAGGTTGCAAGCGAAATAGGCATTTCACAGGCACAAGTCAGCAGAATAGAAAAAGGCGCACTTGACAGAATCAAGAAAAATATTTTTTAAGCCGTTCAACAAAGATACTCCGCCATCGTTGTAAAGTGGCGGAGTATTACTTAATTATTCTCTTTTTAACACGCAAATCACAAAAAAAGTGACCTGAATTTTAATTATTTCAAGCTAAACCATAGCGTTTACATTTTCTTTATTACTAACTTTTTTACAAAGTTAATAAACAAAACACCGAGTAATGTCAATGAAACAGCACTGATAACATAGAACGAATAAGATATAAAATTATACATAAATATATTTTCTGACATCATATTATCAAAAATTTCATAATTCTTCAAAGCAAGGCCTATCATATAATTCTCCAAAGCAAGGCCTTTCATAATAATATAATACACAAAGAAGATAATATTTGTAATCAGAAATATTACAGCAAAAAATATTGCACTTTTTCTCGCCTTGACATTGGTTTTAATCTCCTTTAATGATATGTTTGCACAATTTTTTAGTATTACCACAAACATAACAACCGCAAACGATGAATTTATTAAATACGAAAAATCAATGTAGGTTTCACTTAAACATGTCACTGATGCGTTAAGCAAATAATATAAAATATCAAAACCTGTTCTTACGGCAAACAAAATACCGATATTTTTAAACACCTTTTTCGCCATAAATTGTGTATCGGTAACCAATATCACCACATAATTATATGCCAGCAGATACACAAACACAAAAGCCGCATTAAATATTAGCATTGGTATTGCAAATTTGAATCCTCCCATAGCAAGTATTCCTATGCACTTCATCCGCAAAAAGCTATGTTCCTCATTATAAAAAATCAGCGATATTAATTCGAGTGCAACCACAATTATAAAAGGTAAGCATTTTTTCAATTTACTGTTCATATTATTCTCCCTCATTCTTATATTTTTTCGTTCAAGCCTAAAGCAAGAAAAATTTTCAATCTCTGCTTTTCTGAATCACGAACGCTCGTCATAACCGGAAACTTGCCAAACATTATCTTCCAAAACCCATTGTACCGTACAATTAGAACGATTAGCAATGTAGCAACTATTATCGGTATTTACCACCCCTGACATAATAATCAGAGGTGGTTTTGTCAAAATAATAATTTTCTCCCAAAATACCGTTTACATCACATTCAACCCATGCAACTCTGTTGCTGTTATAATAATTAGCCAAATAACTGCCATCTCTGTGCCATGTATGTTTCATATCCCATTTTTCTGTCCAATACACAGGAAATCTCCAACTCGGTTTCATAAAATCTATATAAATTTTATCCGTACCGCAGTTTTCCATTTCATTTTTGTAATTATATGTATTTAAAAATTCATAAATTAATGCTTTGGTTTTCTCCTCATTATCGGGACAATTTTGTATTATAAATGCCCTAATCGATTCAGAATTATATTGAAGATCTTTTTCGGTACCGTACGGTGTTAATTTCCTGTCATGAGAATAATCCTCTATTTCAAATATTCTTTCCTTATTAGGATCATTTGTTCTGTGATAAAGCTCAACACGATATGATAAAAATCCTATAATTGCCAAAACAGAACAAACAGATAATACGATTATTTTTGTTTTAGATTTTTTTATTTTCATTGTAATTCACCTAAAAATTAAGTTTTGTAATTTTATTTTTATCCATATCTATATTTCTTTTTAATTAATATTCCATAGGATTTCGCTCGTAATATTCTTCGGCGGCTTTGAATACATCAATTATTGCATTTCCTATTTCTTCCGCTGTAGCATTGGCAGGCAAGTTTATTGACTTTATGCAGCCATTATATCCGCCCTTCTTTTCTCTGCATTTCTCAGATGAATAAACTTCGTAACTTTGGTTTTGATACAACCTAACACTTGCGAGGTTATTATGTTTCCAAAAAGTTATATATCCCTTATACTTAGAACCATTTTTCCAAAATTGTTTAGGCTTTCCTACATACAACGGACTATCCTCAATAGATTTTAATCCTAAAAAAGCTTCAGTTCCTAACTTAGCTACAAGGTTATCTTCTGCTTCACTAACTATTGTTATTTTATCAGAATATGTATTATAACCAGCCCTATGTTCAACTTCTTCAACAATTAAAAATCTTCCCTCTCCTTTATATATTCTTACTGTCCACGGATATGATTGTACACTCATCTTTCATCTTTCTCCTCCTCTGTTTTTCCATTGATTATCAAATGGTACCTTACTACCCCTGACATAACAATCAGAGGTGGTTTTGTCTAAAAATACTTTTCAAATCTAATTCCGTTAGCATCGCACCGCAAATACGCAACTCTGTTGCTTTCAAAATAATTAGCCAAATAACTGCCATCTCTGTGCCATGTATGTTTCATATCCCATTCTTCTGTCCAATACACAGGAAATCTCCAACTTGGTTTCATAAAATTAACTACAAATTTATCGGTATTATACTTTTTCATTTCATTTTTATAGTCATAGGCGTCTAAAAATTCATAAATTAAATTTTTAGTATCTTCTTCATTATTTGGGCAATCTTGTATCATAAAAACACGCACTGATTCAGCATTATAAGGAAGTTCTTTTTCATAATCGTATAATTTTAATTTCCTGTTACGAGCGCAATCCTCTATTTCAAATATTCTTTCCTTATTAGGATCATTTGTTCTGTGATAAAGCTCAACACTATATGTCAAAAATCCTATAATTGCCAAAACAGAACAAACAGATAATACGATTATTTTTGTTTTAGATTTTTTTATTTTCATTGTAATTCACCTGAAAATTAAGTTTTCCTTTTATCACAAATCCCCGTCAAAATCAGACACTCGCCAAACATTATTATCATCCGATTTCCATTGCACCGTATAAGAAAGGTCCTTAGCAATATAACTGTCATTCTCATTATTCAGTTGATATCTAACATAACAGCTATAGTTTACTTCCGCAGATTTTAAAGACAATATCTGCGGTTGAATACTCGTAAACTTTGACTCAAAAATTTCTAAATTGTTTTTGTCTGTACAATTCTCCACATACAGATAATTCATATTTTTATAAATTTGCTCCGATACTATATCCTGATATTTGCTTTTTGAGTAATCTCCGTAATTATCGCAAGACTCCTGTACTATGTCATAAGTTAGGTCGGTAAGATTATTTTCTATATTTTTCCGATGATTAATACAAACCCCAATTCCGACAAAAACAAGAACAAATGCTGTTATTACCGCTGCAACCTTTATCTTTCCCTTTTTATCCAGTGCTTTTAATTTTCTGAAACTGTTTAATAAATCATCAAGAGGTGTACTGTTATATGGAACTATTTCTGAAAACGGACCAACCACTAAAACTTTCCAAAATAATTTGAAGCAAATATAAAACAGCAATAATAAGCTACACAATTGCGGTATATTAATAAACAAGAAAATATACCATATCAAAAAAAACAGATCAATCAACCTGTTTACCCATATTATTTTGCCTTTAAGTTTTAAAGTTGCTTTGCAATTAGGGCATTCTTTTTCTTTCCAAAAATTTGTATAAAAACCTTTTTTATACCAACTGATACATTCTTCTCCGCAAACAGGACATTTAGTTTTTTTAGATAATAAATCTATAATTTTATCTTCCAACATATCCATCTCTTTTTTCATTTAATTTCAAGCATTTTTTGAGCAAAACTCGTCATATATTCAGTATTGATTTCACGATTTTCATTAATCTCATCTTCCGTAAAATTGCCATTTGCATATCTTTCTATATACGGCTTTATAAAATCCGAATCATACTTTTTAAGATAATCACAGCCGTACTCAAAGTAATTCCATTCGCCGTCAGAAATTAAAGTTTCGAGCATTGCTGTAAGCACCTTGTTTTCGCTTTGGCTCTTTATATTCTCGGTCTTAATCGCATATCTTTGGTCACCGTCAAAGAAAAACAAGCCAAAATTTTCGAGCCTTTGCACATTACACTCCAAATAGTCCGTTGACTCCGTATATTCCGTTTCAACGGGAACAAGCTCACAATAATAATTCGAGTCCTCGTCAAACGGCATAAAGTATGTAAATGTCTTTATACGGTCTTTTCCGTTTTTTACAGTAACAGAACCTAAATTCAGCACACGCTTTTCATCGTGTTCATAAGAAGAAAATCTGCTTAACGGAGTTACACACGTATCCGTTCTGAAATCCTTTACCGTTGAGTTTACACTTGCATAGGTTGTATCTGAACTTGAAATGATACTGCTCGGAATAATCTCATACAAATCTATCGGATAAGCTATGTATTTTACAACATACAATATTCCCGTTAAAAACAAAACCGCCCATAAACGGGTTATTATTTTAGCAAAACCGACATTGCTTTTACTTTTTATAAGTCCGCATTTTTCGACTGAAAAATAAAAATACAAAAAGCAAATAATATTCAATGCGCAAATAAAAATCAGCCTTGAAACCTCAAGTATAAAGCCGATATTTTCAGTGTATGCAACCCTCACATTTGCAACGACTGTATATTTTTCAACTATATAAGCAAAACCGTTATACTGAAACATACAATATATTGCAAGCAAAGCTACAATCACAAAAGTTGCTATAAAAAACGGTATTGTCCCTTTAATCGGGCAAAATCTAAATTTACCGTCTGAAATAAAGTCCGATATAAGCCACAATGTAAAAAACAGAAAAACTACCTCTATAATGCAAGCCGCAAAAGTAAAAACATAATCATTAAAAAAGTAATAAATAATATAGTTTGCCACATCTGCCATAAGTCTTACACTTGCAAAACTTAATATTAAGCCTACGGGACTACGCATAAAAAACGAGTAAAACTTTCCAAAACAGTAATACGAAAACATTGTATATACAGATAAAAAATAAATTGCATAATAAACTAATCTGAAAATTATATCTCCGGCATTTATATGCTCTACAATATATGTTGTACAAATAAAGCCCTTGTAATACGGAGTCCATAGAAACATCAATATTTCCAATGCAACTAACAGTATACAGCCGCTGATTTTTGAATAATATTTTTTCATTTTATCTTCCTCTCCGAAAAGCATTATTCTCAATAATAAATATTCAAGTGAAGCATATTTCCATCATTTTTTAGCATATCATTTTCTTTTCATAAACTCTCATTTTATCACGGAGGATCATCAAAATCTGATACTCGCCAGACATTATCATCATCTAATTTCCATTGCACCGTACAGGTAGATTTGCCATAGCTATAGCCCTCCTCACCTTTTATAGAAAATTTAATCTCATAAGTATATTTCGACTCAGCTGTATCTAAGAAAAAAATTAAGGTATTTACTTTAGATTGATTTGATACATATATGATAAATTCGTCTCGATTATCATAGGAACCACTGCGAAGATAATTCATAATGCTATAAATGTTTTCCGGTACTATATCCTGATATTTGCTTTTCGAGTAATCACCGTAAGTATCATAAGATTCCTGTACTATATCATAAGTTAGGTCACTAAGATAATTTGATATTTTTATCAAGTGATTAATGTAAACTCCTGTTCCAACAGTGATAAAAACAACTGCCGTTGTTACTATTATTTTTTTCTTTTTATTAATGGTTTTTAGTTTTTCTTTATCTTCCAACATATCCATCTCTTTTTTCATTTAATTTCAAGCATTTTTGAGCAAAATTCATCATATAATCTGTATTGATTTCTTGATTTACTTTATTTTCATTTTCTGTAAAATCACCGTTTGCATATCTTTCTATGTATGGATTTATAAAATCAGAATCATACTTTTTAAGATAATCACAACCGTACTCAAAGTAATCCCAATATCCACAAGTAATCATATACTCTAAAAAATTTGTTATAACCTCATTCTCATTTTGATTTTTAATATCATCAAAGGCTATGACATAAGGGGTATCGTTTTTTGCATAAGCTATATATTGATTTGAAAAGAATACCACTTCTTGATCTTGTATTTTAATTGATGCACCTGAATTTGAATTATTTATGTTATTCTGCTCTTTATTTATGTATTCATAATCGAAAAAATTATTTAGCTTAAAATCGAGTAATTCTTCGTCATGATATTTTATTTTAACATCTGTATTTTCGTATGATAATATCTGCGACGAGTTATCTTTTACCCTATATATTTGTTTATAGACAAAGCTATTAGAAATTAAATTCGGTAATCCAATGTAGCAATCAGATGATCTTTCCGGTATTTTTGCAATAGTACCGACATTTGAGATACAAATTTTAATAAACAATAATACAAATATTGCTATAAAAGCTATTATTGTTCGTGCAATAATCTTTAAAAATATTTTTGACCAATATAAATCTGCGTCAAAATTATTTGCATATAGATTATTAAGTATTATTACAAGAAATATTTGTAAAATAATTGCCGTAAACATTCTTAACAACTGTGAATTAAAGTTATAATTCATACTTTTAAAAAGATAAAATGACGAATCAATTGTATATTTTTCTGCATACATTTGCAAATTTATAAATATATAGACTAAATAAGAAACAACTATAGCCACAACTAAAACATAAAATAATAATATAACTACTATAGATTTATCTTTTCCCTTAATTTTACCATATATATCTTTTAATAAATTTCTGCCGGTATAAGCAAATGTAATAATTTGGAATATAATTACAAAAAATATGCAATCCGTTAATAAGCTATATATAGATTTAATCTCTGTACTTTTGAAAATATAACAGCCAATATCAAGTATAACTCTTATGAATAAAAGAGCAAAAAAAGATATTACTATTTGCTTTTTATACAGTAAAAAAGTTTTCTTAGCAAAGCCAAATATAACAAATGCACTGAATGAAAAAAAGAATACCGTAAATAAAACAATTGACCATATTAAATTATTTAAAGGATAAACCGGTAAAATCGATTTTGAATAAGGTGTCGATAAGAATACAGCTAATTCAAGCAGAGTAATTAATATCCCCATAAAGCAAATATTTTTATTTATTATTTTTCGCATAACTATACACACCATTTCAAATTATTATCAGTCATAAAATCATCAAAAAAGTACGATATTCATTAGAAACTTTGCAAGTAGTATTGAATTGTTATCTGTACCGTAATTAAAAAACTGAACACTTTACACTCTTTGTTTTTCTGTTAATTACCACCCCTGACATAGCAGTCAGAGGTGGTTTTGTCAAAATAATATTTTTATCACGGAGGAGAATCAAAATCTGATACTCGCCAAACATTATCATCATCTAATTCCCAATATACTGTCGGTGAAGTTGCCCCACCGGATCTATGATCTTCGTTTTTTATTATATAAAAACATTTTTCCTTATAGAACGATTTGGCTGTATTTCCGGGTAAAACTAATGTTATGGGATTTGTATGATAACATTCAGCTATATGATAATTACTGCCATCGCCCACCCCAGGTCCCGGCAAAAGATTCATAATGCTATAAATGTTTTCCGGTACTATATCCTGATATTTGCTTTTCGAGTAATCACCGTAAGTATCATAAGATTCCTGTACTATATCATAAGTTAGTTTACTAAGATAATTTGAAATTTTTATCTGATTATATATATATACTCCGATTATAATAATTGCAATTATACCTACAATTGTACCTATAATTTTTATATTTTTTTATTTTTTTTATTTTTTTTATTTATCATTATTCATCTCCTCATCCTAATTTTATTGTGTGTGCAATTGTACTAAAACAAATTCGTATCACCTCACCACTATTTATTCAATTAGCAATAAACAGAATTGTTTATTATTGCTGTTTTATTGTCTATTGTTGTATTAATATACTATAAAAAATAATATTTGTAAATACCTTTTTTCAATATATTTACTTCAGAAAATCTATGCACATTTTTATAGTTATGTACAGCTCATAAAACATATAAAATAAATTTGATTTTTACATTTTAATAAAATTTACTTGATTTATTTATAAAAAAACTATTTTTATGTAAAATTATGTTCCTTATGGGAATTTTGAAAGGTTATTTATAAAATTTACACGAAAATATTGTGTAAAAATTTTCAAATTTGCTTGAAAACAACATATTTATTTGGTATTATATATTATAGGAATATAGAAGCAGTTTTAATTGGTATTCTTATACAAGAAGTTTTTATAATTAACAGTGATTATCAAACAATCCGCATTATTCGGAATGGTTGACTGTCGATTGGGTGATTCGGCAGTCATAATAAGGAGTTGAATATATGAAGTATGTCTTTAATGATGAGCGTTCTCCGCTGCGACTGTTTTCTGACGGTGACGCTGTTCGTGCTTACGACTTTCTCGGCGCTCATTTTATAAATTTAGACGGCAGAAACGGTGTAATTTTCAGAGTATGGGCGCCAAACGCAATTACAGTTTCTCTTGTCGGTGATTTTAACAATTGGAATCAAAAAGCTAATTATATGTATAAAATCGGCGGCGGTGTATGGGAACTCTTCATTGAAAATCTCAATGAATTTGCCGTATATAAATTCTGTATAGAAACCGTTGACCACACAGAAATTTTAAAATCGGATCCGTTTGCTTTTCATTGTCAGACAAGACCCGAAAATGCCTCTATGGTATTTAATACAAATCAATATGTATGGCATGACAGCTATTGGATGGAAAATCGTCAGAATACATCTTCACCCGACAAGCCGATGAATATATATGAAATTCACGCAGGCTCGTGGAAAAAATATCCTGACGGCAATTACTTTAACTATCAAAAAATGGCGGATGAGCTTATTCCTTATTTAAAGGAAATGAACTACACGCATGTTCAGCTTATGCCGCTTATGGAATATCCGTATGACCCAAGCTGGGGCTATCAGACAACAGGATACTTTGCCGCAACCTCTCGTTACGGTACGCCGTGTGACCTTATGGCTCTCATTGACCGCTGTCATATGGAGGGAATCGGCGTTATTATGGAAATTGTACCGTCAAACTTTCCTAAGGACGATTACGGACTTTATAAATTTGACGGCACCTGCCTTTATGAGGACAACAATCCTAAAAAAGGTCAGCGTGACAGTTGGGGCACTTGCCTCTTTAATTTCCAGCGCTATGAGGTAATCAGCTTTTTGATTTCGGCTGTAATGTTCTGGTTCGACAAATACCACATTGACGGTATGCGAATCGGTGCGGTTTCTTCTATGCTTTACCTTGACTACGGCAAAAAGGACGGCGAATGGGTACCTAACCGCTTTGGCGGTAACGAAAACCTTGAGGCAATCGACTTTATCAAGCGTTTGAACAAGGCAGTACATATGTATCACCCGTCGGCTCTTACATTTGCCGAGGAAAACACTTCGTGGCCAAAACTTACCTTGCCTATTGAGGAGGGCGGACTCGGATTTGACTACAAATGGAATATGGGTTGGATGAACGATACTCTCCACTATATGTCGCTTGACCCGTTGTGGCGACCGTTTAACCACGATAACCTTACATTCAGCTTTTTCTATGCTTTTTCAGAGAGATTCATTCTTCCTATTTCTCACGATGAAGTCGCTCACGGCAAAGGCTCGCTTATCAGCAAAATGCCGGGTGACTATGACAGCAAGTTTGCAGGCGTAAGAACATTTATTACATATATGTACGCTCATCCCGGCAAAAAGCTTGTATTTATGGGCTGCGAAATAGGACAGTTTGATGAATGGGATTCCGACTCGGGTATTCAGTGGGATCTTCTTAAGTTTGAAAAACATAATGCTCTATATACATTCTTTAAAGCAATAAATAAATTTTATATTGAACATAAGCCGCTTTATGAGCTTGACAATACTCCGAAAGGCTTTGAATGGATACACCGTAACGACTACACTCAAAGCGTTATTGCTTTCAGAAGAACCGACTCGGACGGCAACGAAATCATTGCAGTCTGCAATTTTCAGCCGACCGTTCACGAAAACTATATGATAGGTGTTCCCCGCTTTGGCGAATATGAGGAAATATTTAATTCCGACTTAACCGAATTTGGCGGAACAGGTGTATCAAATACAGGCACTCTTACCACGGTGCCGATGAAAATTCACGGTTACAAGCAGGGACTTTCACTTACCCTGCCGCCGCTCGGTGTAATTTATCTTAAATGTACAAAGGAACTTGAAAATCCCGAAGGCAACACCGAAAAGCCGAGAAAAACCGTTGTTCTCAATTCCGAGACCGTAAAGGCAGAGGAATTAAAATAAATATACTTATAATTGTAGGACAGTATGCTCACACTCTGCCCTACTCTTAAATAATCTCTGGAGGTAGTAAAATGTTCCCTAAGAAGGAAGTAGTTGCAATGCTTCTTGCCGGCGGACAAGGTTCCCGTCTTGGCGTTTTAACAAGAAAAATTGCAAAACCTGCCGTTCCATTCGGCGGAAAATATCGAATTATTGACTTTCCACTATCAAACTGCGTAAATTCAGGCATCGAAGCTGTTGGTATTCTCACACAGTATCAGCCGCTTGTTCTTAACGAATACATAGGCAACGGTCAGCCGTGGGACCTTGACGGTATGCACTCGGGTGTAAACTGCCTAAGTCCGTATCAGGCTGTTGACGGTGCAGATTGGTACTCAGGTACTGCAAACGCAATTTTCCAGAATATTAACTACATTGACCGCTATGACCCCGAATATGTTGTTGTTTTGTCAGGCGACCATATCTACAAAATGGACTACAACAAAATGCTTGAATACCACAAAGAAAAGAATGCGGCTTGTACTATAGCTGTTATAGATGTACCTCTTGAAGAGGCGTCAAGATTCGGTATTCTCAACACACACGAGGACGGCGAAATTTACGAATTTGATGAAAAGCCCGAAAAGCCAAAAAGCACACACGCATCAATGGGTATCTACATTTTCAGCTACAAAGAGTTAAGAAAATACCTCATTGAAGATGACGAAAACAAAAACTCAAGCCATGACTTTGGTAAAGATGTTCTTCCCGCAATGCTCAACGCAGGCGAGCGTATGTTTGCATATCCGTTTGAGGGTTATTGGAAAGATGTCGGAACAATCGACAGTCTTTGGGAAGCTAATATGGATCTTCTCGACCCTAATGTTACACTTGACTTAAAGGATATTTATTCAAGAAATCCAATGATGCCGCCACACTTTGTATCTAATGACGCAGTTATTCAGAATTCACTTGTTGCAGACGGCTGTAATGTTTACGGTAATCTTGAGTTTTCTATTCTTTTCTCGGGCGTTACTATCGGAAAAGGCGCTACAATCAACTCTTCTATCATTATGCCGGGTGCGGTAATTGAAGAGGGTGCAACAGTTCAGTTTGCAATTATTGCAGAAAATACAGTTGTTCGCAAGAATGCGGTTGTAGGCGCAAAACCTGAGGACTGTGCTAACAGAGATGAATGGGGTATTGCCGTAGTTGGCGAGAACTCTATAATTGACGAGGGCGCAGTTGTAAAGCCAAAGGAAATGATTGACAGATGCACGGAGGTAAAAGCAAATGAGATGTAATAATGTTTTGGGACTTATTTTTGCAGGCACTCTTGACGAAAAAATGCCTGACCTCACCTCATCACGCACAATGGCAAGCGTTCCGATCGGGGGCAAATACAGAATAATTGACTTTGTTCTTTCTAATATGTCAAATTCAGGTATCAACAATGTAGGCGTAGTTGCCACAAAGAACTATCTTTCTCTTGCCGATCACCTCGGCTCGGGTTCTGCTTATGACCTTTCAAAGAGAAGAAGTCAGCTTACATTGCTCACACCTTACAACGGCAGTTCTTTCTCAAGCTATCCCGAAACCATTTATAATATGCACGGATACATTGAAAACAGCCGTGAGGAATATGTATTGCTCTCACCGGGCAATATTATTTCTAATTTTGACTGCACAGACCTTTTTGATTTTCACACCAAAAAGAATGCAGACATTACAGTAATTTACAACAAAATGGTTGTACCGTCTGGCTACGACCGTCCTATGACAATCAGCGTTGACGATAACGGCAGAGTAAACAGACTTTTCCTCAATCCGCAAAAGACAGATACTGTTGAAAATGTAGTATTCGGCGCAATACTCCTGAAAAAAGATCTCCTTATGCAGGAAATAAATCAGGCTCTCGCAGTAAATCAGAAAGACATTAAAAATATTATTCAGGCTGCCGTCGGCAAATACAATGTTTACGGCTTTGAAGATAAAGGTTATACAGCGGCAATTACTTCTAATCAGGATTACTTCAATTTCAATATGGATTTAATCAAAAAAGAAGTAAGAGATGCTCTCTTTAATCCACAGCGTCCGATTTACACAAAGGTCAGAGATGACGCTCCGTCACGCTACGGTCTTACAAGCAGTGTCAAAAATTCAATTATTGCTCAAGGCTGTGTAATCAACGGTGAGGTTGAGAACTGTGTTATTTCTAAGGGTGTATATATCGGCGAGGGTGCTAAAGTAAGCAACTCAATAATTATGCAAGATACAAAAATCGGTTGCAATACCAACCTGAATTATGTTATCATAGATAAGGATGTTAAAATTCAGGATGGTCGTTCACTTATGGGATATGACTCCTATCCTGTATATATAGCAAAAAAATCTGTAGTTTAATGGAGGTAAAATCAAATGAGAATTTTATATTGTGCATCTGAAGCAAATCCGTTTTGCGGTAGCGGCGGACTTGCAGATGTTGCAGGAAGTCTGCCACACACACTTTGCAGAAAGGGTCAGGACTGCAGAATTGTAGTTCCGCTTTACGGCACAATTCCGCAGGAGCTTAGAAATTCACTAAATTTCATTACAAACTTTACCGTACCTGTTGCATGGCGTCATCAGTATTGCGGACTTTTCTGGGCAAGATGGCACGACTGTACATATTATTTCATTGACAATGAATACTATTTCAAGCGTGGTACACTTTACGGTCACTATGACGATGCCGAGAGATTTGCATTCTTCTCAAGAGCAATTCTCGAAATGCTCCCATACATTGACTTCCATCCTGATATTATTCACTGTAATGACTGGCAGACAGCACTTGTACCTGTTTACTACTATCTGTTCTATTCACACAGACCATGGTATCACAATATCAAGAGCCTGTTTACAATTCACAATATTCAGTATCAGGGTGAATACGGCTGGGAAGTTAATACAGAATGTGTAGGTATTCCTGCCAATGAAACAAAAATTCTTGAGATGAACGGCAAACTCAATATGATGAAGGGCGCTATTGAAACAGCAACAAGAGTTTCAACAGTATCTCCAAGCTATGCGGCTGAAATTAAAGACCCATGGTTCAGCTGGGGACTTCACGACGAACTTAACCTCCGTCACTATAAACTTTGCGGTATTAAAAATGGTATTGATACCGAAAGCTATAATCCTGAAACAGACTATCAGATCTATCGTAACTACTCTAAGGACGATATGAGCGGCAAGGGTGAGTGTAAGAGAGCACTTCAGGAGCGTCTTTGCCTTGAACAGCGCTGGGATGTACCAATGGTTGGTATGGTAACAAGACTTGTAGGTCATAAGGGACTTGACCTTGTAAGAATGGGACTTGAAGAGCTTATGAATACCGAGAATATGCAGTTTGTAATTCTCGGCTCGGGTGATAAGGAATACGAGGACTACTTTAACTATATGCAGGCAAAATATCCGGGCAGACTTTGCTTCTGTCACGGTTTTGTACCTGAACTTGCAAGAAAGATTTATTCAGGTGCTGATATATTCCTTATGCCGTCTGCTCAGGAGCCATGCGGCCTTGCACAGATGATTGCTCTCCGTTACGGTACAATTCCTGTTGTTCGTGAAGTTGGCGGACTTAAAGACTCTGTATTTGACAGTGCAGACAACTACGGTAACGGCTTTACATTCAAGAACTACGATACGGCAGATATGGTAAATGCCGTAAGAAGAGCTTTGTGGGGTATTCATGATGACGCAGGCTGGCATCAGCTTATGTGGCGTGCAATGATGAGCGACAACAGTTGGGATCGTTCGGCTAACGACTACATCAATGTATATAACGATACTCTTAATTGGGCATAATTTTTAAATTTAAACCTTTTCCCTCTCTGAAAAATCGGAGAGGGATTTTTTTCTTTATCAAACATTGGGGTAAATTATGGTTTAGCAGAGTGTCGGTCGGGCATTGAAATTTAGCTAACGCTAAATTATCCTCCCCAAAAACAAAAAAGTTTACTCAATTTTTTCAAAAATTGCGGGTATGGGCAGCGCCCATAATATCTTCCGATATAACAATTTATCAGGCGCAAACAGCCACGCTGTTTGCGTGCTAAAACTAAGTTAGAT
>NZ_JBBNJY010000035.1:0-15753 GCF_040093295.1 Ruminococcoides bili | reverse complement strand
CGATCCGGAAGATTTTTATGGGCGCTGCCCAAACCCGCAATTTTTGAAAAAATTGCGTAAACTTTTTTTGTTTTTAGGAGGATAATTTAGCGTTAGCTAAATTTCAATGCCCGACCGACACTCCGTTAAACCATAATTCACCCCAACTTAATAAAAAATCTGATAACAAGATAAAAATTACGGCTGTTGCTTAAATCGCAACAGCCGTTTAATTTATCCAAAAACTTTTAAAATCTCGTCCTTATGAGCCATAATTGCATCATACCCCTCTTGAATAGTATCGTCAACACTGTCGATAGAAAAAAGGGCGGTATTTTCATTCTTTATCTGCACGGCGAGGTCGGCAAGCTTCATTGACTCTCTTGTACTGTCAATTGAATACACATCGAGAGCACGCCATATAACCTTAATAAGTCCGTCAAGACCTGCGTCCGGTTTATACTGCAAAATATCAAATCCGATTGCAAGCACCTTGCCTACGCCCATATCCTTTAACACTCTTACAGGCAGGTTATCCTTTGAACCGCCGTCAACAAAGTCATATTCTTTATACGGGCAGGTTGTGTAAATTGCAGGAAACGACATACTCGCTCTTACCGCAACATCGAGCGGAACATCTGTAAGATAGTGTATATGTTCTCTCTCAAGGTGTTCGTCATAGGTTGTAAAAATACATTCGTCTGTTGTCATTGTGTCAACGGTACAGACAGAAAGATTAATCGGCAAAGACTTAAAATCATTTTCAAGTCCCTTTGAGGCAAGCACTTCTTTTACAACATCAGAAATTATTTCGCCGTTTTTTATGCCGTTTTTCTGAATTTTTTTATAAACGATAAACTGCGCAAGTGCCTTGAATATAAGTCCGTTGTCAATTTCGGCAAGAATTTTCCAATATTTTTTTGCTACCTCGTGCATTTCTTTCGGTTCAAGCCCCATAGCAACCAACATTGCCATAATAGAACCCGAGCTTGTTCCCGAAACATATTCGGGTCTTATACCAAGTTCATATAAAGCGGTTACCGCACCGATGTGCGCAATACCCTGCAATCCGCCGCCTGAAAAAACAAATCCAATCGCATCTTTTCTGTCTTTCATAATTTTTCGCAATCCTTATCTTTATTAATAAAATTTGTACACATTACAATAAGATTCGGTTTCCACAAAGTAATCGTACCAATTGTAAAACTCGTCAAAGCTGTAATCCTTTGAAATCAAGTCATAATTCTTGAATTTTGTATTCTCTGTAATATACTTAATTACCTTGTCTTTGTCGGCAAGTCTTGAAATGTAAACTGTAATTTCATTCTCATTCGCAAGTTTTAAATCCGTTTTGATAGCCTGCATACTGTCGGTCTTTTCCTTTTCACTGCCGTTATTCATATAACCGTCCATAAACTCGGTAATCTTTCCGTTGGTAATTACTCCCCTCTTCTCTGCAAAATTCTCAAGCTCATTTGCAAGAGCAGGAGAAAAATCAGCCGTCTGAACAATCATAGTTTCATCGTAATTTGCAAGCTTGTCAATGCTCTTGTTCCACTCAAGCATTGCAGTGCCGACAAATACGCATTTAGAAGTCTGCGGAGTGTAAAGCTCCGTCTTTACACCGTACATATAGTACGGCTTTACAGTGATATATCCGATTGCACAGGTAACCGCAAGGCAAATCGGTACGGCTGTTGTGAGCCATTTTTTGCCCGTAACTCTTGTAAATTTAATAAGTGCAAGCACAAATACAGTTACAAGCATCGGCAAAGACGCCATAATGTAGCGGTCGCTGTTAAACGGAGAAACAAGCGAAATTGCCACAAAATAAACAAGTGACGGAACAAAAGCCATAAATGCGGTACGAGAAAGTTTTTCCTTTCTGAAAAAGCGCAGGTAAATCCAAAAACCGATAAGAGCAATACTGCAGAGAGCAAGCAGCCATATTTGATTTAAGAACACATCTTTGGCAAGCACCTGAATGTATGTGCCGATTTTATACGCAAAATAAGTAACAACGGTAATCGGGTCAATTGAAATGCTAAGCGAACCGAAACCACGGTTGCCGCCGAGCACATTCGTAATAATGTACGGATAAATACAAAGTGCCGCCGCACTGCCGAGAACAGCAGTAATTATGTACTTTATTAAATCCTTTATGTTTCTTTCCTTAATTTGGAACACAAGCATAATAAGACCTGTAAGTCCCTCAAATAAGATGAAGTAATACTGCGTAAGCGTGCCAAGCAATGTTATAAGCCCTAAAATCAAGAAATCGGTAAATTTTGCGGTATTCTTTCTCTCAAAGATTTTTAGGTTCATATAAATCATTGAAAGCACAAAAAATGTAAGCGTTGCGTACATTCTCAAATAAATAGTCATTGTAGTACAGGCAATACTGAACGCAAAAGCGCCTGTCGCTATGAGAGCATAGAGATTATTTTTGGTAATTCTCTTTACGATTTTAAACAGCATAATCAAAATGCCTGCCATTGCAAGAACATTTATCGAAAACGCAAAATATCTTGAGAATTGATTTGGAAACAGCGAGCATACAGTATGCACAAGTCCGTAGTAAAAAGGCGGATGAGAAGCGTCAATTATTTGATTTTCATAAACCTGTTCATAATTAAAGCGGTCACCGTCCGATACGGAAAGATAGTCGATAAAATCGGCACCGCTGTTCCATTCACCGTCAGTTTTGAGTGTATTAGCCGAATTTGCAAGATTATATGTCAAAAGCTCATCCTCGTGATAGCCCTGTTTGTTCATCATAAAAACAGTGCTTAGCGCAAGGCTTAAAACTATGACAACAGCAAGAAAAATTCTTGATTTTTTGTCTGAAATATTCATATATTACCTCATATTTTTATCCGTTCTGAATTTTAAAAAATATTATACCAAAATTTTACAATATAGTAAACATACAAAACATTGGTTTTTATATGTAATTTTTCAAATATTTACTGTGCTTTAGCTAAACAAGAGCAAAAACAATGTACCATTATTTATTTTAACGAACGAATGTGACTTTTGTGTTACAAAGAAAAAATTATTTTGTATAAAAATCAAGCCGACACAGATGTTTTTATTTTATCGGTTAAATCCCGTTTTTCAAAAAATACTTAATAAATTCTCTTATATACCTTTCCTGCGGAGTAATAATTTCAATGTCAACATCAGTATATTGTTCGACATATGCATTAAGCGCTTCTTTTAAATTTGATTTAGACTGCATATAATCATTCGCTATATAATCTAAATCCATACTAAATTTTAAAAGCAAAATTGCCGATACAACACCTGTCCTGTCTTTTCCGGCATTACAAAAATACAGTACATTGGACTTTGCGTTGCAAATCAAATCAATTATTCTGTACATTTGACTGTCAAGCATATTAATATAAGATTTCGATACATCATCAACGCTTTTCTAAACAATATCTCCGCCCGTAACAGGCATAGAATAATATTTAAATAAATTATCGGTTTCTAACTTGCACTTTTTATTTATTAAAAAACTCTTTCATTGCCGCAATCATCTTATCCATTTCTTCATCTCTACCTATAGAAATTCTTAAGTAGTTATCAATTCTCGGAACATTAAAATATCTGATAAAAATTTTCTTGGTTTTCAGATATTCAAATATTTCTTTTGCGGAATATTCTTTATGAGTGGCAAAAAGAAAGTTTGTTGCGCTCTTTTTTACATCAAAGCCAAGCGCAATGAGTTCATCCCTTACCCTCTCTCTTGTAGCGATAACCTTATTAACACATTCCTTAAAGTATTCCTCGTCATTCACAGACGCAGTACCGACCTCAAGTGCAATGCTGTCCATAACATATGAATTGTATGAATTTTTAACGGTTTCAAGCGTAGCAATCAACTCTTCACTGCCGATTGCAAAGCCGATACGCATACCTGCGAGTGAGCGTGATTTTGAAAAAGTTTGGGTAACAAGGAGATTTTCGTACTTCTTTGTAAGCTCAACGGCAGACTCTCCGCCAAAGTCAACATAAGCCTCGTCAATAATAACAACGCTGTCGGGATTATGCTCAACAATGTTGATTACAAAGTCAAGCGGTTTGCAAATGCTCGTCGGCGCATTCGGGTTAGGAATAATAATACCGCCGTTCTCCGTATAGTAATCTTCGGCGTGAATTTCAAAATTTTCGTCAACAGGGATTGTCTTGTACGGAATTTTTATAAGCGAACACCATACAGGATAAAAAGAATAGGTAATATCAGGATATAAAATCGGCTTATCAGAATTAAAGAAAGCCATAAAAGACAATGCTATTACATCATCCGAGCCGTTGCCGACAAATACATTATTTCTGTTTACATTATATCTTTGAGCAATGGCATCTTTTAAAATTACCGAATCCGAATTAGGATATTTTTTTAGCCCCTCACTGTTCTGTGCGTATTTTTCAAAAACTTTTTTAACCTGCGGTGACGGCGGATAGGGATTTTCGTTTGCGTTAAGTTTAATCATATCCTTATCGTTTGACTGTTCACCTGCTACATACGGTTTTATTTTTATAAGATTTTCTCTCCATTTTCCCTGCATTTTGATTTCTCCTTTTATAAATATTTTTTAACAATCGGGCAATAATCTTTGAAATCAACGGATTATCCGCCCCGAAAAAAGTTTGTCAGCCTAAAAAGGCTTGACCTGAATTTTTAAATTATTTCGCTTAACCCGTGCGCTAAGCTATAATTTATCCCAACTTTTGATAAAGAACCACAAAATTTTTCTTAAATTCCAAAACAGGTCACGAAAAATCGTGACCTGTAATTAACTGTGTACATTGTAAACAGCGAAAAAGCGTTAAGCCTTTGCCTTGGCGTCACTCTTAAAGAGTGCTGTAAGAGTTTTATTATCTGCTGTGCCTGACTGTTTAAGTCCGCTCGCTTTTTGGAAATCTTTTACAGCCTTTTGAGTAACTTTGCCGTAATAACCCGTCACATTATCCTTATCTGTAATGTAACCGAGGTCAAACAAACGCTGCTGCATAGCCTTTACATTATCGTTTTCATCGTCAAGTTTAAGTGAAAGACCGCTTACCTTTATTTTGTATTGGCTTTCAACCGAACCGTTTGCATTTGCGGCAGTTGTTGCAGCCTGCGTGGTTGTCTGTGTATTTGATGCCGATTTTGTAGCTGTTGTTGCACCCTCAACGGCTGACGGAACAACCGATTCGGAGGTTGCGTCCGTATTTTTCTTAAGTCTGTCGGGATACATAAAGTTCATAATCTTATTCAATGTAAAAAGTGAAGTTGTACCCATTCTGCTGATTTCTTCCTGTGAAATCATAAGAGTTTGTTTATTCTTAACAGCTTTTAATCCCTTAAGGTCAGAGTCATTCTTGATAAACTGCAAAGTTGCGTCATCGTCATACAATATATAATCCGGATTTGCAATCTTTAAAATTTTTGTGTCAATCTCGCTTTCGGATACATTTACAGCGGCATTTACCGCACCTGTGTATCCCAAAAGCATATCGCCGTATGTTCCGCTGTGGAGAGTATGGAGCTTATCTCCCTCAAGGTACAAATAGCAAATTGTTTTGGAAACATTGCTGTTGACTTCGGCTTTGTAAGTTTTCATGGTGTCAATTAAATCTTTATAAGAATCTTCACCTGTTTTTGCTCCGTCAACAGAACCGCCAAGAATCTTTCCGAGAGTAAGATACACGGTTTCAAGCTCTGTTGTGGTTTCGGGTGAAGCAACATTTAGCACCATAATACCTGCGTTGGTAAGCTCTTTCTTTGCATTTTCGTCAAGTGTGTCATCTGCAAAAACAATATCGGTTGCATACGATTTGATTTTTTCAACATCAGGATTTGCAGCTGAACCCACACTCGGTGCCACCGATAAAAAGTTTTGAGTAACCTCGTCACTTCTGCCTACCATTTTCTTGGCATAACCTAAATAAGAAATAATGTCTGCCGTTTCGTCAGAAAGTACAACGATATCTTTTGGCTCGGTTTCTATAGTAATATCCGCAACAGACACAGGATAGTTTTTATTGTCGCCGCTGCAGCCCGCAAGTCCCGCACAAGCTGAAACAGCAAGTGCCGACGCAAGGAATACTGAAACAATTTTCTTCATTATTTACCTCCGTTTATTTAGCAAATAGAGATTCAATATAATGCTTTGCACATCTCGGTGAACGACCGCCTCTTGAAAGTGCAAAACGCTCTGCGCCTGCCTCAAGCTCTTCTTCTGTAAGATTAACTCCGTTTTCTTTGGCAAGAGCAAAAACAATGTCAAGAAATTCTTTCTTTGACGGAGCAGAATAACATACCGACAAACCGAAACGGTCTGAAAGCGAGAGTGTTTCCTGCATATTATCACGGGTGTTGATATCATCATCCGTACGGTCGGCAAAGCTCTCCTTAACAAGATGACGACGGTTAGATGTCGCATAAATAAGCGCATTGTCAGGACGAGCCGCAATACCGCCCTCAAGCACCGCTTTCAATGTTGTGTAACTCTGATCCTGCTTTTGGAAAGAAAGGTCATCAATAAATATGATAAACTTCATAGGCAGAGTTGCAATCTTATCAACCAGAATCGGGAAGTCGATAAGTCTTTCCTTTGGAATTTCAACAATTCTCAAGCCGTCTTTGCGGAATTCATTTGCAATGGCTTTAACGGTAGAACTTTTACCTGTACCCATATCGCCGTAAAGCAGGCAGTTATTGCAAGCCTTACCCTCAATAAAGGATTTTGTATTGCCGACAACGATGTCACGCTGTCTTTCGTAGCCTGTAAATGAATCCATATCGATTTTATCGGGGTGAAGAACAGGCTGAATATCGCCGTCACGCCAAATAAACGCCTTATAACGGGCAAAAATACCGCAGCCGTTTTCTTTATAATACTTAGCTACCTTTTCAAGCGAACCGTCAAACATCTTAAAGCTCTCTGCACACTCGCCGCACTCCCATTTTGGAAGATGCTCGGCAACATAGCCCATATCGGCAACGGTTGCCAAATCATTTGATGCGCAATAGCACTGAATAAGCTCTTGAGAAGTAAGTGAAGCGGCATTTAAAATAGCCTGACAGTCACGCTTTACGGCTTTTAAAAGATTGTCGGGAAGTGTGTTGTACTTACCGGCAGCCGCAGCTCTTGTAAAGCAGTTTTCATCAAACAATGCAGCCTCGGTAAATGCATAGGCAAGGCGATTGCTACAGCCTCTTTCACTGATAAGAGAGAAAAACTCGCCGTATGCGTTTAAAAACTCCTCGGGCTTTTTGTCCATAGAATTTAATAATTTGTAATATGCCTTTGGTACGCTTCTGTTTAAAATTCCTCTGAAAATCGAGAGGGACGAAAGCGAAAATAAAATTTCTTTTGCTTTATTCATAATCATCATTCCATTCCTCTTAATTGTACGACTTTTTTCGTTTTAAGTCAATATTTCCTCAAAAAATATGACTTTGTTTTAATTTTCAAAAGTGAAAAACAAACAAAAAATGTATTGCATATTGTTATTTTTTGCTTTATTTGCAATAATTTAAAAAAATTCAAAAAAAGTGTTGACAAATACAATTTAATGCTGTATAATACTAAATGTTCTCTTGTGAGGACACAATTAAACAGTTGGTGTTGATGACGCTGAGGGTCCACCTGTTCCCATACCGAACACAGAAGTTAAGCTCAGTGGTGCCGAAAATACTTGGCTGGTGACGGCCCGGAAAGATAGGGAGATGCCAACATAACAAAATCCATCTGATTTAGGTGGATTTTTCTTTTGCAAAATTTTAGGTAAATTTGGGTTTAGCTGTTCTTTATCAAAAGTTGGGGTAAATTATGATTTAGCAAATTGCTTTGCCAATTAATTATAAAAGTTTTGTCGACCGACACTTCGCTAAAACATAATTTACTAAAATTACTCAACTTTCAAAAAACCGCAGTAACAAAAATAAACTCCGTCCCATATTATAAAAAATTTTAAAAAATGTATTGACAAATACAATTTAATGCTGTATAATATTAACTGTTCTCTTGTGAGAACACAATTAAACAGTTGGTGTTGATGACGCTGAGGGTCCACCTGTTCCCATACCGAACACAGAAGTTAAGCTCAGTGGTGCCGAAAATACTTGGCTGGTGACGGCCTGGAAAGATAGGGAAATGCCAACATAATTAAATCCATCTGATTCAGATGGATTTTTTCTTTTGCGATTTTTAATTTTAAAAACAAAAACAGCCCTGTCATAGTTTAAATTATGACAGGGCTTTACTTAACTGTAATTCAATTTTGAATTATGCTTTCTTCTGCGTTCTCTGCTGTTCTGAAAACTTTTCTCTTGTTTTCTTTACAATATCAAGCTGTGAAGAAAGTGTTTCTTCTGTTGTCTTTAAAATGCTGTCAGAGTAAACATTTGTAGCTGTGCGGATTTCCTTTGATTTTGCCTTTGCATCGTCAACAATTTCCTTAGCCTTAACCTTTGCCTCACGAACAAGCTCGTTCTGATTGAGGATTGTCTTTTTGCGCTCTTCGGCATTGCGAATAATGTTTTCTGCCTCTTTCTTAGCCTCTGTAAGAATTGCTTTTCTGTCGGCAACTACATTCTTTGCCTGGCTGATTTCTGACGGCATTGCGTCCTGAATCTGCTCAATAATGTTGTACATCTCATCGCTGTCAACCATTACCTTGCCGCCTGAAAAAGGTACAGACTTAGCCGAGCCGAGTATATCCTGAAGCTCTAAAATTAAATCATCAATTTTCATAATTTATTATCTCCTTTATTTAAGGTTTACTTTTCTTTGTTTACTTTTCTTTTTTATAAAGTCTTTCAACAATTCTGTCATGAATCATCTCGGGAACAAAATTGCTTATATCACCGCCGAGAGAAGCTACCGTACGCACCATACTTGAACTTAAATACATTGACTCCGACTCCGCTGTCAGAAATATTGTTTCAAGCTGCGGATTAAGCCTTTTATTGGTGAGTGCCTGCTGAAATTCATATTCAAAGTCAGACACAGCTCTTAATCCTTTTACTATTGCGTCAACCTTGCGCTCTTTGCAATATTGAGCAAGCAAGCCGCTGTAGCTTACTATTTCAACATTCTCGATACCTGCGGTTGATTCCTTTAAAAACTGTATTCTCTCCTCCGCAGAAAAGCTCGGAGTCTTTTTTTCGTTGGTAAACACACCGACTATAACCTTGTCAAACATATTTGCGGCACGCTTGATAATGTCGATATGTCCCAGCGTAACCGGATCAAAACTGCCCGGACAAATAACTGTTTTTTCCATTACAAAAAATCCTTATGTCTGAATGTGCTTATTTTTATTTTACCATAGCGATATTCTCTGTCAAGTACAAAATCGCCGTAATTTGCAGAAATTTGTTCGTCAAAGGGATTTTCTGCAATAATTATGCCTGTTTCACGCATATTCTCCGCCACAATAGGAAGTGCGTCCTGCAAAATTCCTTTTTTGTACGGCGGGTCTAAAAACGCTATGTCAAACTCGGTTGAGTTCATAGAAAGAAAGCTGCGGTAATCCATTGCAAACAGCTTTGCCTCTTTGTCAAATTTAACCGCAGAAACATTTTTTCGCACTACATCAAGCGATTTTTTTGATGCATCAACAAAATACGCCGAGCTTGCGCCTCTGCTTATTGCCTCAATACCCATCTGTCCCGAGCCTGCAAAAAGGTCGAGAAATGTATGCCCCATAATTTCAAACTGTATAATTGAAAATACGGCCTCTTTTATTCTTTCGGTGGTAGGTCTTACATCTTCTCCCTCAAGGGTTTCAAGTCGCCTGCCTTTTGCCGTTCCTGTTATTACCCTCATAACATCTTCCTTTTTTTCGTATAAAGCATAAAAGCACTTATTACGAATGTATTTTCTTCAATATTACATAATTATAACATATTATTACAAAAATTACAACATTTTTATTAATTCAATTTTCTGTCGTTTTTTCATTTGAATGAAAGTATCTGTACACTGCTATTGCCGCATTTTTTGTCATTTGCGGACATCCCTCAAGCTCTTCAAGATCTGCCTTTGAAATATTGTCAATCGTCCTGAAATACTTAAGCATTGCCCTTGCTCTCTTCTCCCCTATGCCGTCAATATCGGTAAGCGAGCTTTTAAAAGTATTTTTACTTCGCCTGCTGTGGTGATAGCCGATTGCAAAGCGGTGCACTTCGTCCTGCATTTTGCTAAGGAAAGTAAACAGTGCCCTGCGTGAGCTGACAGAAATTTCTCCGCCGTCACCCGTAACCGCCCTTGTACGGTGTTTGTCATCTTTAACCAAGCCGAAAAGCGGCACATCAATATTCATTTCCCGCAAAACTTTTTTTACTACCGCAACCTGACCTTTACCGCCGTCAAGCAAAATCAGGTCGGGCAGTTTTCCGAAGCCCTCGTCTGCCTTTTCAGCTTTATAGTATTCGTCAAATCGTCTGCCGATAACCTCCGCCATAGATGCGTAGTCGTCCTGTCCCTCAAAACCCTTTATCTTAAATTTTTTATAGGCGCACTTGTACGGCTTGCCGTTTTTATAAACAATCATACCCGCAACATTTTCCGTACCGGCAAGGTTTGAAATATCGTAGCTTTCAATGTATTGCGGTATTTTTTCAAGTCCGAGCAATTCCTTAAGCTCTTCAAGTACACTGTATTCCTTGACTGTCGCACCCTTGCGCTGTGCAAGTTCTTCGGCGGCATTTGAACGGCACATTGCCATAAGCTGTGCCTGCTCACCCCTTTGCGGAACTGTAACATACACCTTACTGCCACGCTTTTCGCTCAGCCAATCCTGCATTGCGGTCAATCCGTCAAAATCTTTGTCAATGGCAATATTTTTCGGTATATCGTCACGAATAGTATAGTAGCGCAAGATAAATTCCTCGGTTTCACTGTCACTGTCACCCGAATCAAAAACAAAACTTTCTCTGTCAAAAAGCCTGCCGCCCTCAAAGCGAAATACCTGATAGCAGGTCTTTTTTCCGTCCGAAAAACTGCCGATAACATCTTCGTCGAGAACCTTGTTTGCAACAACCTTTTGCTTGTCCCCCATTTTTTTAATTGAGCTGATTTTATCACGGATTCTTGCGGCTCTTTCAAATTCAAGATTTTCTGCCGCCTCCTCCATTTTCTTAGTGAGGTCTTTAACCGAATTTGACGAACCTCCCTTTAAAAACGCAAGCGCCTGTTCTACGCTTTCGTTATAATCGGCAAATTTCACCTTTCCCGTGCACGGAGCGGAACAAAGTTTGATATGATAGTTAAGACACGGTCTGCCCTTGCCAAAATCCTGCGGGAACTTGCGATTGCAGGTTGGGAGCATAAAAATTTTGTTAGCCTCCTCAACTGCGCTCTTTACATAGTAACTGCTTTTGTACGGTCCGATGTATTCGGCATTATCGTCATTTTTCTGGAGAACATAAGAAATTTTGCGCCATTTGTCGCCGCTGACCTTGATGTAACTGTAGCCCTTATCGTCTTTAAGGAGAATATTATATTTTGGGGTGTGCTGTTTAATCAGACTGCACTCAAGAATGAGCGCCTCAAACTCGCTGTCTGTGATAATGTATTCAAAGTGGTCAACATTGTCAACCATACGGCGCACTTTTTCTGCGTGGTTGTTTTGAGAACCAAAGTATTGGCTGACACGGTTTCTCAAAGCCTTTGCCTTTCCGATGTAAATAATTTCACCGTCAGCGGAATGCATAATATATACCCCGGGCAAAAGAGGCAGTGCCATAGCTCTTTTGCGAAGTATTGCCATTTTGGGATTCATTGATATTCTCCTTTGAACGAAGTTTTCAACATTTTATTATAATAGCGTTAAAAGATTGATTAAAAATTCCGTAATAAACAAACTTTAATCATAAAACAGAGTATAAAAAACCGATTTTATATTTTCTTTGTTAATCTGAATTTATATCACAAATCCGCCGTTTACACCGAGGACTTGTCCTGTAATAAACTTTGCCTTATCCGAGCACAAAAACAATGCGGTCTGCGCTATATCATCAGGTTCGCCGAGCATATTGAGCGGAGTTTCATCTTTTAATTCATTCACAGTCTGCTCGTCAAACGATTTCATCATATCGGTCATCACAACTCCGGGTGCAATGCAATTGACACGAATACCCGAAAGTCCGACTTCCTTTGCAAGCGCCTTTGTAAGTCCGATTACGCCTGCCTTTGCGGCGCTGTAATGCACCTCGCAGGACGCACCTACCTGTCCCCACATTGAACTGACATTTAGTATAACCCCGCTGTGATTTTTTATCATAAAGCGTTTCAGTACCTCTCTTGAACAATAAAAAACACCGTCAAGGTTAGTGCCTGTCATTCTTCTCCAATCCTCATCCGTTATATCCGTAAAAAGTTTTTGCTGTGCTATTCCTGCGTTATTCACAAGCACATCAACATTGCCGAACTGATTTTCAACTTCGTCAAAAAGGAAAGTAACTTCTTGCGAAGATGAAACATCCGCTTTAACAGGTAATGCAGTCGAGTTAGTTTCGTTCTCTATCTTTTTTGCAAGCGCAAGCGCCTTGTCTTGTGAATTGTTATACTGCAAAACAACATTGTATCCGTCCTTTGCAAAAGCAAGCGCCGTTGCCGAGCCGATACCGCCCGACGCTCCTGTGATTACCGCTGTTTTCAAATCTTCATCTCCGTTTCATCTCCGTTTTATTTATACGATAATTATAGCATCTATAAATTACATTTACAAGATTAGGTTATTTGGCAACGGTTTGAAATAAATAAAAACAGCTTTGAATCGGCATAAGCGAAAACAAAGCTGTTTGTTTAAATATTGCGGCAACTATAACTAAATAAAAATAAATTTAAATCTAAATTATCTCTTTAAGGTTTTTCACCATATCGGCAATAACTTCCATAATTTTTTCAGTCGGTTTTTCCTTAAGCAATTTGTCAAGATTTTCTTCAAAATCCTTTGGTAAAATTTCACAGCGCTCCTTGCAAATTTGAACAAGTCTTTTTTCTCCCGGGTGGGTAAGTCTGTTCACTGCAAAAATAACATCAAAATAGCTTGCAACAAAAGCGGCTGTTCTGTGATTTACACTTACAAAATCGTTTCTGTCAATCGCTTTTTTTATCTGCTTGTCAAATGACGGCAAAATACCCGAAAGCATCTTCATATTTAAATCTATAATATTTTGACGGAGTTCTTCGGGATACGGTACGGTAAACTTCTTTTTCAGTTCTGCATATTTACCGCTTGGGTCATACACGATCTGCGATGTAATAATGTTATGCCAAAAACAAGTTGTATAACCGTGGTTTGCGTGATGTTCAAAAACAGTATAGCTTATAAATTTATCGAATTTATTCATAGGACGGTATATAATGTCCATAGGAACACCGTCTTTGAGTATAATATTATCTTCAAACTCCCAATAATGATTGCCGATTTCCATTTGTGAACAGTAAGGCGCAAGGATATTTTCTCTTACACCGTTGTCGATGTTATCTGTAACATACACATAAACATCATAATCCGATTTTTCGTCAAAAACACCGTTTGCACGAGAACCGCCGAGAGCAATAGCCTCTACCTGCGGCAATGCGGAAAGTTTTTCAAAAATTTCGTTTACCATAATTCACCAATCTTGTTAATGTATAGCTTTTTTAATTTCCGATAAAAAGGTTCTTTGTCAAAAGTTTTGGAAATTATGGTTTAGCGCATAGCTTTAGCTAAATAATTTATTAATACTACTCCAACATTTAGGACAGAACCTTTAATTTTGCAAAAAAGCGGCAAAGTTTTGCCTTCGTTGCCCATAAATTACATAATAGACTTAATAAGTCCGCCTTTTTTAATAATGTTCTGAATAAACTCCGGGAAAGGCTCTGCCTGATAAGTCTTGCCTGTTGTTTCGTCTGTGATAACACCTGTATCAAAGTTTACGGAAACAACATCGCCCTCTTTGATTTCCTTTGCTGCCTCGTCACACTCAAGAATCGGAAGACCAATATTGATTGAGTTGCGGTAGAAAATTCTTGCAAAAGTCGAAGCAATTACGCAGGAAATACCGCTTGCTTTAATTGCAATCGGTGCGTGTTCTCTTGAAGAACCGCAGCCAAAGTTCTTTTCGGCAACCATAATGTCGCCCTCGTGAACCTTATTTACAAATTCTGCGTCAATATCCTCCATACAGTGAGCGGCAAGCTCTTTGTGAGATGCTGTGTTGAGGTAACGAGCAGGAATAATTACATCTGTATCTACATTGTCGCCAAACTTGTGGACTGTACCCTTAGCGTTCATAATCAGTACCTACCTTTCAAAAAATCAAAGCTTTGCAGGGTCTGTAATGTAACCCTTAACAGCACTTGCGGCAGCTACAGCCGGGCTTGCGAGGTAAACCTCACTGTCAACATGACCCATTCTGCCTACAAAGTTACGGTTTGTTGTTGAAATAGCTTTTTCGCCTGCGGCAAGAATACCCATATGTCCGCCAAGGCAAGGGCCGCAAGTCGGAGTAGAAACTACTGCGCCTGCCTCAATAAATATATCAAAAAGTCCCTCGTGCATAGCCTGTAACCAGATTGCCTGTGTACCCGGGAAGATAATGCATCTTACATTCTTTGCTATCTTTCTGCCCTTGAATACCTCTGCGGCAGCTCTAAGGTCGGTAATTCTGCCGTTTGTGCAGGAACCGATAACGCACTGGTCAATCTTAACCTCTGTTTCGCCGATTTCGTCAACTGTTCTTGTGTTTTCCGGAAGATGCGGAAAAGCAACGGTAGGACGAATTTCACTAAGGTCAATTGTGTATTCCTCGTCGTACACAGCGTCCTCATCTGCTGTATATTCAACAGGTGTACCCTGATATCTGCCGTTGCAGTATTCACGGGTTACATCGTCAACAGGGAAAATACCGTTTTTAGCGCCTGCCTCAATAGCCATATTTGCAATGCAAAGTCTGTCATCAATGTTGAGGTGCTGAACGCCCTCGCCTGTAAATTCCATTGATTTGTAAAGCGCACCGTCAACACCTATCATACCGATAATGTGGAGGATAACATCTTTACCGCTTACAAATCCCTGTGGCTTGCCGACAAGATTAAATTTAATAGCGGCAGGAACTTTGAACCATGCCTTACCGCTAATCATACCTGCGGCCATATCTGTTGAGCCGACACCTGTCGAAAATGCACCGAGTGCACCGTATGTACAGGTGTGAGAGTCTGCACCGATGCACAAACAACCCGGTCCGACAAGACCCTGTTCAGGCAAAAGTGCGTGCTCAATGCCCATCTGACCTACATCTCTGTAGTTTTTGATGTCGTATTTATCTGCAAAAGTTCTTACCTGCTTAACCTGTGTAGCCGCTTTAATATCCTTATTAGGAGTAAAGTGGTCCATAATCATAGCAATTTTAGTGTTATCAAATACTGCTGTTGCACCGTTCTGTTCAAAAACATTGATTGCAACAGGTGATGTTACATCGTTACCGAGTACCATATCGAGTTTAGCCTCAATAAGCTGACCTGCCTTAACCTCTGAAAGACCTGCGTGAGCCGCAAGAATTTTCTGTGACATAGTCATACCCATAAATATCACTCCTTATATTTTTTCTAATATCATTATTACATACCGCTTGCAAAAAGATTGTAAAGTATGCTACAATTAAAATAAAATAAGAACTTTGTCGCTAAAATATGGTTTATCACTCAATTTTAGCCAAATAATTTTAAAATTTAGGTCAAGCCTTTAAAAAGGTTGACCAAACTTTTATAAGAT
>NZ_JBBNJY010000034.1:0-17104 GCF_040093295.1 Ruminococcoides bili | reverse complement strand
CCGATCTCTATCGGAAGATTTTTATGGGCGCTGCCCAAACCCGCAATTTTTGAAAAAATTGAGTAAACTTTTTTGTTTTTTTGAGGATAATTAGCGTTAGCTAAATTTCAATCCCCGACCGACACTCCGCTAAACCATAATTTACCCCAACTATTTAAAAAGAACCGAAAAAACACCTTTCACAATTAAAGTGAAAGGTGTAATATTTATGCACAATTTACTATTCTGTTAAGTATATCATCGGTAGACTCGTTAAGCACATAAGCAAACTCGCCGAGTACCATTTTCTCTGCCTCTTTCAAAAAGCGTTCATCAGCCATATGTAATCTTTTGCCTCTTTTTAACTGCTGCTTTTCGTGAAGTTTTAAAGTTCTGATTAATCTAAGCAATTCAGATGACTTGCCCTCTGAAATGATGTTTTTAAATGTTTCAAATCTTATATTCTTATTGGAAATCCACTCTTCTTCTTTCGGCATATTATCCAAAAGGTCGATAATCTCATCTTTAGTAAGTACGGCTCTCATTTTTCCAACAAGTTTTTCATTTTGTACGGGAACGAAAACCTTTGCGGTTTTTGTCGCATTAGGACTAAGAACATAATACTCTACATTTACCTTGTCTATTCTTTTTGTTGTAATCTCGGTAACAGTGCAAACACCGTTAACACCATATGCGACAATATCAGATACCTCAAACATTTTCGGCACCTCCATGCGCAGATTTGTAAGCGTTATTTCGATAAAACATACTTCTCTCCTATTCTTAATTCTCATTCGTTAGTAATTGTTTAAAACAATGTCTGACAAAGCGGAAAACAGTTTATGCTTATTATATTTCTTATATCTAATATTATACCATATTTTGATAAATTATGACATAGGCAATATAGCTAACAATGTTATAAAATATGTTGTAAAAAATGCTAATTATTTCTGTTTTTAAAAGAATAAAGCTCCCGAGTTTATCGGAAGCTTTATTTAAAATAAAAATTATTATTGTTCTTTTCTGTAGAATGGTTCTACACCGTTTATTGCATTTCTTGCAAGGTCCATAGTAACAGGCATTACAACAAGGTCTACATCTTCAGTAAGGTATGGCTGTGCGGTTTCTTTTATAGCGTCAAAAATCTTTTTCATATCGCCGATAAAGTCAACTACAACAAGGAAGCTCTTTTTGTCGCTGTGCTCCATCATTCTTAAGAAAGCAACATTTACATTTGGCTCTGTGCTGAAATGATTGATAAGTGTAGCCATAAGGTCAATAGGATAATCCTTTGGTTCGCCGATTTTAATCTGCTCACCCGGTTTGAACAAATCTTTATTAAGTGTGTTAAAGTCTTTCTGCTGCTTGATTGAAATAATCATTGGCTTAGGGAAAGTAACGCTCTTGCCAAACGGATTGATAACAAAACCGACAACACCCGAATGTGGATCCATAACCATTTGAGAAATGCTGTCAAAATCAGTAACTACTTTTTGAGCATTCTGGGTATCCTGCCACTTAAATAATTCTTCTGTATCTGTAAAAAGTCCAAAGAATTTTTCTTTTTTCTGATTTTCAAGAAGTCTGAACTGAACCTGTGTTGCCTGCTTCATAACAGTCTGACCGTTTTCTGTAACAGCCTGTGTTGTAGGAACAACCTTTGCAGGTAAAATAAACTTAGCCTTTACAACTTCTGTAATCATCTTATCGACGTTCTCTTTTGAGTTGTCTTCCTGCATAGTTACAATTGCTTCTTTTAAATCAGGGTTAAAAATCTTTTCAGCAGGTACTCTGCTGTTTTCCATTTTCATTTCGCTCATAATAATATATCCTCCAATAGTCAGTTTATAGTATAAGTTTTTCCGTCCTCAACAATAAGTCCCTTATCTGCCGGATACTGCTGAGAACCGTCTTCGTCACCGTCATTAAAAATAATATACGGTGTTTCCCAATCGTCTTCAAAAGTATAGCTGTATTTTCCGTCGCTTTCCTTTGTCATTTCAAGTCCCGGCCAGGTTTCGTTTTCATACAGTTCATCGTTGTAAACATATGCAAAAATCTGATCGCCCCAGCTGTCGGGCTTTTCAAAATATACCTTTGTGCCGCTTGAAATTGAATATTTTACTTTTGTAGCAAATACAACTCTTTCGTAGGTTTTTACACCCTTGGAATTTTTAGCTGTAAGTTCAAGTGTTGCTATATCACTTCCGCTCGGTACAGAAACGGTTACGGTTTCTCCGTTCTTATATGAAACAGCCGCTGCACCGTTAAGAGCATATTCCGCATTATCCGTATTTGCACAAGTAAGTGTGACTGTTGCGGTTTTACCGCTTTGAATGTTAAATACGGTGTCCTCGGCAACGCCTACTTCGGCGGCAGCTTCATATTCCTTATAACCGTCATTATAAAGAACTACCACACTGTTTGCCGGAATATCGGCATCAGAAGTAAGTTTACCGTTTTTAACGGTGTATTCTGTTTTGCCGTCAACTCTGTTTACATATGTACCGTCGGCAAGATTTGTTTCAAATCCTGTCTTAAGAGCATCTTTTGTATTTACAATTACCGCTCCTTTTGTGCCCCTTTCAATCATAACAGCGGTTGAATCGGAATTCGGATTTACAATATTTTCGTCTTCGCCAATCATAGCTGTACGGAAGAAGTTTACGGCTTTTACACTCTTATCCTTGTACATATCGTCACCCTCTGTGCCGATACGGTTCATTCCCCATTCGTTTTCAACACTTGAATAGTAAGGACGATCGAAGAACAGCGGTGTGCCGTCTTTTCTTGCAGTAATTACTGCCCAACCGAGGATAACCTGTTCCTTAGTCATATTGTACCAGTTGCCGTCATTAATATAGTTATCGTGAGATTCAACCCATGTAACCATATTAAGCGGTGCGTCACCAAGCCAATAATCACTTACAGTACCTTTTGACAAAGTATTGTTTGTAATTGCGCCTCTGATTTTACTGCCGTATGTACTTGCTGTAGTATGACCTATTGCCTCAATATAGTCGGCAATTCTTTCATTGTTGCCCTGAAGCACCTCTCCGTATATAAACAGATTGTCAGCATTGTTTACTTCGGTGATTACTCTCTGCCAGAAGTTATTTGTAAAGCCGTCATCTTCCTTAGGATCGTCAGGTAAGCCGATGTGCTTTGCAGTATCATAACGGAAACCGTCAGCACCGCAAGCGACACAGTCATTGAGATACTCAATAAAATAATCCTGAAAAGATGTGCGCTCTGTATTAATATCAGGCAAACCACCCATTTTGTAAGTAGTGCAAGCAAGTCTGTTTGAAAAGTCATTGAGGTCATACGCATTGTTTTTATGATAAAGCGTGTCCAAACTTCCGCCGCCTGCATCAATAAGATCCTGACTTACTGCGCTTGTGGTCGGTGTTGTGTGGTTAGCAATAACATCAACAATAACCTTAATACCGTACTTTTCCGCCTCGTCACACATAGCTTTAAACTCGTCACGAGTTCCGAGCTGATAGTTACCGATTTTAAAATCGGTGGGCTGATAATGATAGTACCATTTGCCATCACCGTAAAGCTGCATTCCGCCGTTCTCGCCCTCAAGGCAAGCATTAATAGGCGAAGTCTGCAGCGCCGTATATCCTGAAGCCGCAATGTCAGCCATAGATTCCTTTATAGTATTGAAATCCCACGAAAAGCACTGCAAAATTGTACCGTTATCAATCTTATCTGCGTGAGCATACTCGGTAGAAGTATTGGTAGAAGTATTATCATCTGAACCGTTCTGCGAATTTGAACAGCCTGTCAAATAAACGACAGAACCTGTGAGCATAGCAGAAACCAACAGACCTGATAATATTCTTTTAAACAAATAATCACCATCTTTCATTTCACAATTAATCCGAGTGCGATAAGCCACAAGGATAAAATTATTATAACATTATTTCTTAGCAAAATAAATAGTATTTTGAGATTTTTTACAATTATTTTAAAAATTCCTACCTAATAAACAAAAAGAGCCTGATTTTTTTGGATAATCAGACTCTTAAAATATTACTTTTTTTCGGTAAGGAGTTTGTTTAACTCCTCCATAAATGTATTAATGTCCTTGAATTGGCGATAAACCGAGGCAAAACGAACATATGAAACTTCATCAACCTTTTTAAGGCGCTCCATTACAAGTTCACCGATATGCTCGGCAGTAATTTCTCGTTCAAAGCCGTTCTGTGCAGTAAGCTCAATGTCAGTGACCATTTCTTCTACCTGTTCAACAGAAACAGGGCGCTTTTCACAAGCACGAAGAATACCTGCAGTCAGCTTATTGCGGTCAAAAACTTCTCTTGATTTGTCACGCTTGACAACATAGAGAGGAATATTCTCAATAATTTCATAAGTTGTAAAACGCTTTCCGCACTTAAGACATTCTCTTCTTCTGCGTATTCTTTCCCCGTCATCTGCCGAACGGGAATCCACAACCTTACTTTCTTCAAATGAACAATATGGGCATTTCATAAAAAGCTCCCCTAAATCACAAATATTCTAAAAATATTATAACATACCGAAAAATTCAAGGCAATAAATATTTATTTACAAATTTATTACATTTTTGCTCTATACTGATTTTTACAAATGAAAAAAGCAACAGTTGAGAATAAACTCGTCTGTTGCTTTTTTAGGGGTAATAGGGTTATAGAAGAAATTTATGTTATGTAGTTGATAGCATATTTTTAACAGCTCAATCGCTGTTTCTTTTAAAATTATAACAGAATAATACTATTTTGGAAATTGCATTTGCAACGATTTTCAAGAAACTGTATAAAAATACAGTAATAAATTTTATTGAATACTCACTAATATGCCAAGATTTAATTAATATCAAGACTAACACAAGCAATATTCATTACTGCTTTATAATATCCCCACAATTCATAATTTTTGCAATATGGTGAAATTATCACCGTTAAAATCTATTAATCCGTCTTTTTTCATTTTATTAAGCTCACGGGATAGCGCCGATTTATCAACGCTTAGATAATCCGCAAAATCCTGTCTTGAGCCTTCAATGCAAAAAGAAGAACTTCCGTCACGCTTTTCTCTGAATTCAAAATAACGCATTATTTTTTTGCGTATGGAACGCTCTGAAAGCACAATTTTATATTCGAGAGAGCGCAAATCCATCTCCTCAAACAATACAAAAAGATTTTTAAGTAATTTTTGCTGAATAATAATCTTTTTATAATCATTTTCTTTAATTTTCGCAAAATCCAGAAAAAGAATTGTCGACTCCCCATGCGACACTATTTCAATATCGCAATGTGTGGTTCGTGGTGCGGCGGTGATAAGCCAACCTATGCTGTCACTGTAAACTCTTCCCAAAATTTCACGAACTCCGTCTGAATTATATTTTTGTATTTGAGCCGCACCCTCAAGCACAAAAGCGGAATATTTATGAATTTTGCCTGAACTTACAATAATATCATCATTTTTATAGCTCTGAATTTTATAATCAAATTCCACAAGCGCCTGTTCTATTTCTTCATCTGTAAAACTTTCAAAAATTGGGTGCTTTCTTAGGAATTCAAAATGTTGTTCCATATTTCCTCCGACAAATTAAATATGCAATACTAAAAATATCCGCACCAAAATATACGGATATTTTATCCGTAAATTCAAAACAGTTTGCGTACTTTTAGCAAAAACTATTTTATTAAATTATTGAATCTGCAAGAGCGGCAAGCTGAACTTCATTTTCAGCTGTCATAGTTGAACGGATTGTAACCTTGGCATCTGAAATCTCAATACCCTTCATTTCGTCAAAATAAGGCTGCATAGACTTGATTGCACAAGGTGCCCATGAACCGTTTTCAATCATAGCAACTTTACGGTTTTTGTATCCCTTAATTTTCAAATGATGTAAAAAGTCATTCATAACAGGGAAAACTCCGCCGTCATATGAAGGAGCGGCCACAACAAGTGTAGAATACTTAAATGCGTCCTCAACATTTTCTGCCATATCACTTCTTGAAAGGTCAGAAATAGCAATCTTTTTATCTGTTTTCTCTTTCAAAATACCATAAAGTTTTAAAGCGGCTTTTTCGGTATTGCCATGAATTGAACAATAAGCGATAAATATACCGTCAACCTCCGGCTCATACTTGCTCCAGATGTCATAAAGGTTAATATAATAACCGAGATTTTCGGTAAGAACAGGGCCGTGTAACGGACAGATTTTCTCAATATCAAGCTTAGCTGCTTTTTTAAGCAAAGCCTGAACCTGCACACCGTATTTTCCACAAATATTAAAGTAATATCTTCTTGCCTCGCAAGCCCAATCTTCGTCTGTATCAAGTGCACCGAATTTACCGAATCCATCGGCAGAAAAAAGCACTTTTTCCTTGCTTTCATATGTAACCATAACCTCGGGCCAATGTACCATAGGTGCCATATAGAAAGAAAGTGTATGTTCGCCGAGGTTTAATGAGTCGCCCTCTTTTACAGTAACCGTTCTGTCGGTAAGGTCAATGTCAAAAAATTGAGGCAGCATATTAAATGTCTTTGCATTTCCGACAAGCTTCATATCGGGATATTTATCTGCAAGCAGCTGTATGTTTGACGCATGGTCAGGCTCAAGATGATTAATAATAAGATAATCGGGAGTTTTTCCGTCAAGTACATTTTCAAGATTTGCAACCCATTCATCGGTTTTTCTCTTATCCACCGTGTCAAGTACGCAGATTTTTTCATCAAGAATTACATATGAGTTATAAGAAATGCCGTTTGGCACAATGTACTGACTTTCAAAAAGGTCAATATCTTTATCATCAACGCCGATATATTTAATAGCATCAGAAATATTTATATTCATTTTTATTCTCCCCTTAATTAAAATAATAACAAATCAAATAATAACCCGTATATGATTATACCATAATTAAACATATATTTCAATAGAGTCAGGCAGCAAATTAGCTACTTTTACAAAAGCAAAAAACATATAAACAAATACAAATAAATACTCCTAAGCAGTAAATATCAAAAAAACAATACTTAAAACAGATAAAATTGTTGCCAATGCAGGAGCAAAGCTCAGTTCTATATTATGAATATATTTTATTTTGTCGAGCAATGGCGGAAATTCACCATAAACATCGTAATAACAGACTATGGATTTTAAATATCGGGCAACCTGAAATCCGAACATTCCAAAAGCCGTCATGGTATTTACAGCATTATTTCCGATATAACTGATATTTTTATTTATAACAGCAAGAAATATTAAACAACACATTACTAAAGAAATTGCTATATTTGTACGGGAAACATTTTTACATTCTGCATTATAAGAAAAAATCCAGAATCCAACCGCACCGCAAATCAAAAGTACGGCAAAGAGTATATGTAACGGATAATTATACGGATATAAAATTTTATTATCGTATAAAATCCTTGAAATAAAGAGCAAAACAGCATTATACAAAAGCAGTCCCATATCTCCTATCAATATTTTTTTACTCATTCAATAATCTCCTTAAAATAAATCAGTCTTTGCAGTACAACTTACTTATAATTTATGGTTACCGAAAAAAGTGTGAATAGATAAGATGGTTCATCACTATTTTTGTGGGATGGTGAACGGACAGAAGGAATAGAAAGATAGCGAATCAAGGTGAAGAAAAAGTCGTCGTCACGGTAACCGTAGCCGATTCGTTTAGCGACCTTGATCTTGTTGTTGAAGCCTTCGAGCTTGCCGGTGCTGATTGGGTAGATGGCATGAGCCGCTAAGCCGGGGAGTCGTTTTTCTTTTTGAACTGCAAACCGTACCAATGCGGGAATCTCACTTTCTTTCGCCGCCTGAAACCATTTTGTCCATTCCTTTTTCCTTTCTTTCATTGTAACACACTTTTTCCAAAATGCAAAAAGTGTGCAAGTTATTTTTCTAACTTACACACTTTATTTTACAAGCTCGGTCGTGATGATCTTGCAGAATAGATTGTAATTGCTCGGTTTTACTGTCGGAGAGTTTATCAGAGTTAGTGAGCAATGACCAGCGCAGCTTCTTGAGTTGGCTGTATTCCTGCTTTTCCGCTTTAGCTTCTTGTTTAAGAGATTTCATAGTTTCCTTGTCGGTATCATCCGAGATATCGGCAAGAATTTCTTTTTCTTTGGCTTTATGCCTGCGAGCTTCATCCAGACGAACAGTGCCGAGAACATCTCTGCCAAATTGCGACTGCATATGAAACCGATCATATACAATCCGTGCTTTGGGCAAATGCTTTGTTACAAGCTTGTTGTAAGATGCGTTCATGTCCATCGCTACCGCGATGACTGCCGATAAGGAGTTGGAGGGCACATCTTTAAAGAACTTTTCAAAATCCTTCATCGCTCTGCCCTTTCCGACCCAAAGATATCTCCCTGCTCTAGATCCATCACGCAGGTTGCGTAACTATGTCCTTTATGGATTGCAAATTCATCAACAGCAAGTATCCTCGGCTTGTAGCCTTCCTCTCTTAACATTTTTTCCCTTTTCCAAATTGCCTCGTCCATAATCTCTCGCTGTACTTTGCGAATCGTGTCACAGTGAATACCGGTCAATTTCTGTATTGCTTTGATGGATATTTTTTGCTGCAAAAAGCCCTTGATCCAGTTTGCTGCTCGGCATGTTATCCGTGTTCCGGGATATTTGAAAGGTATTTCTTCTGTAAATGTTTCGTGGCAACAGTTGCATTGATATCTATGGATAAAGAAGTTCCATATGTGTGTAGTACCTCTCTGTATTGGAATATCTTTGAGTTTGACTTGTCCGTTTTCATAAATATATACACCGCCTCTGCAATAAGGGCACCGAACTGTCTGCGTTGACCTTACGCTCTCCAGAAACAGTACGCTTTTATCTTTATCAGGGCTGATTCCTATATGTGTTCCTTTAAATTCTTGACTTTCAAATTCAACTTTGATATCATCTAAATATAGCATAGGTTTCTCTCCTTCATTGTTTGTCTCTTCAACTACAATTTTGGAGTTTCCTATGCTCTTTTTCAATATTTATTTTTGATTATCCCACATTTTTCCGTGATGAGGGAAAAAAGTGGCACACAAGCACCATCAACAAAATTCTCCGTAACGAGAAGTACATCGGCGATGCGCTTCTACAGAAAACCTACACCACCGACTTTCTGAACAAGACAAGAGTCAAGAACAACGGTCTCGTTCCTCAATACTATGTAGAAGATAACCACGAAGCCATTATTCCGAAAGAAATCTACTTACAGGTTCAATAAGAACTGGTCCGCAGGCGAGTAGTCAAAACCAGTGCCAACGGCAAGAAACGTAGCTATAGCTGCAATCACTGCTTCTCGCAAATCGTCATCTGCGGAGAATGCGGTGAAATGTTCCGAAGGCTCCACTGGAGCAATCGTGGCGTTAAATCTATCGTCTGGCGCTGCATCAGTAGACTGGAGCCAACCGGACAGGAATGCCACGCGAGAACCGTCAATGAGACGGTATTAGAGAATGTGGTAGTTCAGGCCATCAACACGCTCCTTGGCGATAAGTCCACCTATCAGGCGCAGCTCCAGCAGAACATCGCAAAGGTGATCCGAAGCGCTCAGCAAAATACCGCTGATGGTATCGACGAAAGACTGCAAAGACTCCAAAAAGAGCTTCTCAAAAAAGCCACTAACAAAGAAGCCTACGACGAGATTGCCGACGAGATTTTCGCGCTCAGAGAAAAGCGCCAGCAAGCCTCAATGGACACAGTACAGCGTGATGAACAGCTACAACGCATCACAGAATTGCAGGATTTCATTAAAGACCAACCTTCCGACCTTACAGTATTCGATGAGGCTCTTGTAAAACGCTGGCTTAGGCAAATTACAATCTGGGATGACCATTGCACGGTTGAATTGAAATCCGGACTCAAGGTCGATGTTGAAAGATAAGCATAGACGCACAAATGCCTCACAGCTGGTTTTAAATCCAGCCGTGAGGCATTTTTCAACTATTTATTTCTTTAAGAACTTTGCAATTTCATCAACGAGTTCCGGGTGCCATAAGTCGGAATTTAATACACCTTTATGCCACATCGAAAACTTAGCGTCGGCATCAGTTGTGCCCCAACCATTGCCGTAATGAATAAGCAATCCCATTTTTTCCATGATTTTGTTTAGAGCATTTACGCTTTTAACATCTAGTCCCACATCCTGCAGTTTTTTTACAATTTCTCTTTTGTACAAATCACCCTTGTAATTATAAGGCATAGTTTCACCACCTCAGCACATTATCGAATAATCAAGTTTAATCGTTATCGTTCTGAGCAGATGAAGTTAACTCCATCATCTTTTGTGCGTATGTAGCTCCATCAATTTCTTCATCAGCATACTGTCGCATAAGCTCATCAATCTGTTCTTTTAACTCTTCTCTAGTCATCTTTTCGCTCCCTTAAATTATTTGTTATAGTTTCTAAAGTCTTCTTCTGATTCATAAATATCATCAGCGGAAATACTATTCTTATGACCGCATTCGGTACACTTCCACACATAATAATGGTCATCAAATCCCGGTTGGTCATTCAAATAAGCATTACAACGGTCACAGTACCAATCAATTCCCGGAAATCTTTCACTCATCTTCACTACCTCCTTTTTCATCTGGATGTGCAGCATCATATTCTTTAATACCATTTATGATTTCTGCTTTTGCTTTTTCTATTTCGGTTTCGTTGTTCTTCTTTCTCGATTTGAAATAGTCAACGACTTTAATAGTTGCCGCAGTCAATAATGAAGCACCAACTGCCGCTACTCCAAGCCAAGGCAGCATCTCCATTTTACCTGCTTCTTTGCTTACAAGCTCCAGCATTTCAACATACTTTTCTGGGCCTCCTGCTGCTTTTGCAGCTTTTGATAATTCTGCATAATCCCAATTCTGAGCCATAATATTTCTCCTCTTGACTTTTAGTCTTTTCATCTAGCTCTTTTATAAGTCTTTCTGCTTCATTAATACGCTGTTGTTCTTCGTCAATCTCTTCCTGAAGATGCTTGATACTCTTTTTCTTTCTAGCAATAATTTCTTTGGAAGATTGGATATTGCCTAACAACAACTTACGTATTTCTGAAGTATTAACGTGAGCATTTTTTATCTCATCATTCTTTATAAGCTGTTGAGCAAGAATGCCTCCAACAATCGCAGCTGTAGCTGTTGTTAAGCCGACTGGCGAAGCCAATAACCCTGTAGCAATACCGGTGTACTTTGGAGAGGTTTTAAGAAAAGCATCAAGCATTGATTTTGTTACTACATTTCCGCCTTTTCTCGATTCTTGAATTGCTTCTAGCTTACCTGAACAAATCCATCTTCTTACGGTTTCTGGATTTGTATTTAGCATATCTGCTATTTCCTTAACACTATAAAGTATCCTTCAAACTTCCTTCTTGTAGTAATAATATATCACAACAAATGTAGTATTGCAAGAAGAAATGTAGCATTAAATTGTGAAGTTTATATTAATATCATACACGCACGAAACCCTCCCAGCCATGATGGTTGAGAGGGTTTTAACTTATAATTCTGGAATACCAGTCTTTATTTCGTTTTCATTATAATCCAATTTCAATTCTTTTCTTAACAGATTATAGTCCTGCACAATTGCAACGACTATATCTTTTATCATTCTGAATTCTTCTTCATCAGCAATATCTTTAACATCAATACTTCCACCTGAACCATTTCCCGAATAATGGTCTGCCGCAAATCTATATGCAACCGCAAGCTTTAACAGTTTTTGTGAACCCAAACTGCCATTGCTTATTATGTAATCACACAACTCTTTCTTGTTAAACTGAGATATCGGTGTTTCAATCTCTTCTGTTTTTCTTGTAACAGATGAACCATTTGCTTTGCTTATGTTGAAAGTAGTAGTTTCCTTGTGTGTTGGCGTAATTTCTAAAAAAGGAGCCTCTTCAAAAGGTATAGTTCTTTTATCTGTCAGTTCTATAAAATGCCTAACATACTCAGAATGAATAATAGTCGCATACAATTTGCAGTATAACTCAGAGTACTGTTTATAAAAGAAATCATATTTGAACTTTACATCATTTGAAAAAAGCTCAAATCCTTCACGGAACTCTTGCTGGACTTCCTCGGTCTTTCTGTAATTTCTTCTATGTCTTCTTTAGTTGCTAAATTCTTACCTTTTTCATCCATGTATGAAGGAAGATGATTTTTGACAAACAAACAAATTAAAAGCACTGCAACCGCCAATAAAATTTCAAATATCAATATAGCCCAATCCATATTAATTCCTCCTTGTATTTACTGATTCATGCTTAACGCTTTTTTATAACATCTAATCCACTGCCTGCCATATTGCAAACAGTCGAGTTGCCAGATTAGACAACATCTAAATCACTCACTCAAATTGAGTTTGCACCCTAGATAACATCTATCCTAGTGCCACAACCTATGACATCTAATCCACAGCCTAAACCCTATGACTGTTTTTACAGTAGATATGTTTCCATATAAAATAACCGAGCTTTTTCAGAAGTTAGGCTTCAAATCCTGACTTCCGAAAAAGCAAGTAAACAAGCCATTTTCATAGCCTTATTTCTAAACCCTCGACATCAATACTACGCACTCAACATGCGCTGTTCTTGGGAACATATCGCAAGGTGTTACTTCTTTGGTTTTATAGCCGTTTGACTCGAAAATTTCTAAATCTCTTGCAAGGGTTGCGGGATCACAAGACACATACACAACTCGTTTCGGTGACATTTGTGCTACGGTCAAAATTACATCTTCGCCGCAGCCTTTTCTTGGCGGGTCAAGCACTACGACATCAGGTTGAAGTCCCTCTGCTTTAAGTTGAGCCGCTGCCTTTGATGCGTCGGCACAAATAAATCTTGCGTTCTCTATGCCGTTTGCTTTTGCGTTTTCGTTTGCATTCTTTATAGCATCCTCGACAATTTCCGCACCGACAAGTGTTTTGCAGTTTTCAGCCATTGTAAGTCCTATTGTACCTGTTCCGCAGTATAAATCGAGCAGAATTTCGTCGTTTTGCAGGTTTGCGTATTCTTTTGCTTTACCGTACAGTTTTTCTGCTTGGGCACGGTTTACCTGCCAGAATGAAAACGGTGATATTTTAAATTTAAGTCCGCATAAAACATCGGTAATGTGGTCACTGCCGTATGCAACACGATTTTTCTTGCCTAAAACCACATTTGTTTTTTCTCTGTTAGAATTAATAATTACGCTTTTTAGGTTAGGCAAGCCGTCTTTTAACATTCTGACAAGTTCGTCTTCCTGTTTTAAGCCGTTGCCGTTGACAACATAACAAACCATAAGTTCGTCAGTAATCTCACCAAGGCGCATATATAAATGTCTTAATCTGCCTTTGCCTGTTGTTTCGTCATAAATATCAGCATTTGTTTTATCTATAAATCTTTTTGTAATTTCTATTACAGAATTAAAAACTTCAGGTTGCAATAAACAGTCATCACACGGAATAATTCTGTGCGTATGAAATGAATAAAATCCGAACACCGCACTTCCGTCTTTTGCCCTACCTATAGGAAATTGCGCCTTATTTCTGTATCTGTCAGGTCTTTCGCAGCTGATAATATCTTTAAATTCAAAGTCTTTAATTCCGCCTATTCGTGTTACCGCATCGTAAACACGCATTGATTTTATTTTTAATTCTTCTTCATAAGAAATATGCCGCCAAGTACAGCCACCGCATTTTGAGAACTGCGGGCAGTCCGCCTCGATTCTTGCGGAAGACGGAGTAATTATATTTTCAATTTTACCGAAAGCATAAGTTTTCTTTGTTTTTAATATTCTTACTTCAAGTTCATCGCCTACTGCGGAAAGCGGAACAAATACGGCGATACCGTCCTCTGTTTTTCCTACACCGCTGCCCTCTGCGGTAGCCGAAGTTATGTTTAATTTTATAATATCATTCTTAACTAAATTCACTGATTATCACCGATTATATTGTAACATTTTTAATATAAATTGGCAATATAAAAACTAAAATACGAAAAAATATATTACAAATTGAAAAAAGGTATTTATTTTTTTTGACTATAGCTTTATAATATAAGAGAGAATTTTTGTGAATGGAGAATGAGTGTTTTGAATTACGACATTTTACTTGATAATATAAAAAGGATACATTTTATCGGCATTGGCGGCAGCGGTATGTGTCCGCTTGCAGAGATTTTAAACAGCGAGGGCTATCAGCTTTCGGGCTCGGATATGAATGAGGGCGAGACACTCGACAGAATCAAAGGCTACGGCATTCCCGTATATATGGGACATCGTGCAGAGAACATTGACGGTGCAGAGCTTGTTGTATATTCTGCCGCTATCAAAGAAGATAACCCGGAAAGAAAAGCAGCTGTTGAACAGGGTATTCCTTGCATTGAAAGAAGCGTTATGCTCGGCGTCGTAACAAGAAGATACAAGAGAAGTATTGCGGTTTCCGGTACTCACGGCAAGACCACAACCACAGCCATGCTTTCACAGGTACTTATCGGCAGCGGTTTTGACCCATCGGCAATTATCGGCGGCAAACTTCCGTTTATCGGCGGCAACAGTTATGTAGGTCAGAGCGACATTATCGTTTGCGAGGCTTGCGAGTATGTTGATACATTCTTACAGCTTAATCCGTTTATTTCTATTATACTTAACATTGATGCCGACCACCTCGACTACTTTAAAAATCTTGACAACATTAAAAAGTCATTTAATAAATTTGCAAAACAGACTACAGGTTTACTTGTAATCAACGGTGACGACCAAAACACACTTGATGCAGTAAACGATGTTGACATTGAAAAAATCACCTACGGCTTTGGCGAAAACTGCGACTACAGAGCAGAAAATATTTCTGCAGACAAGGGTGTTCACGAGCAATTTGACATCTATTACAAGGGCGAACTCCTTACAAATATTAAGTTGATTGTTCCGGGCAAGCATAACATTTATAATGCACTTGCCGCAGCGGCTACCGCACATTACCTTGGTGCAACACCTAAGGAAATCGCCGAAAATCTCCACAAATTTGGAGGTGTTCACCGCCGTTTTGAAATTCTCGGTACACCCGAGGGAATTACAGTGGCAGACGATTTTGCTCACCACCCGACAGAGCTTACCGCAACACTCAATGCCGCAATGAATATGGGCTTTAAAAAAGTATGGGCGATTTTCCAGCCGCATACTTTCTCAAGAACAGCACTTCTTCTTGATGATTTTGCAGAGGCTCTTAAGATTCCGGATGTTGCGATTATTTCTGAAATTCTCCCTGTAAGAGAAACAAACACATATAATATTTACTCAACCGACCTCGGTGCAAAAGTACCGAACTCGGTTTGCCTTGACACTTTTGAAGAAATTACAGACTATGTATGCAAAAACGCAAAAGAGGGCGACCTCATTCTCACAATGGGCGGCGGCAATGTTTATATGTGTGCCAATATGATTTACAATCAGCTCAAGTATAATGAGGAGAATAAGTAAAATGAAATTTAAAAATACAAATATTTCAGCAACTAATACTATACAAAAAAAGTATTTACTGATTTACTTTGTAATATCTATTCTTTTTATGTTGTGTTTATCAACTTCAACATCTCCTCTATACAATATTCCTTATGCCGGCGATACAGCAATGTTTCAAACTATAGGAAAATATTGGGCTGAAGGATCATTGCCGTATGTAGATTTATGGGACTCAAAAGGACCACTAATTTTTGCTGTTAATGCGTTAGGTTACTTGCTTACCGGACAGCGTTGGGGAATTATGATTATCCAAGTAATATGTTTATTTATTACATTAATCATGATAGATAGAATTATTTCTCAATACATTACAGGTAAAAAAGTACTTTTATTTTCATTACTTTTTCTTGGTGCATATAGCCTTGTTTATGCAAATAATTGTACCGAAGAGTATATTTTACCGCTTTTAACAGCTTCACTTTACGGTTTCACTGTATATATTGAAAATGCTCGTAAAAACAATTATGTGCACAACCCACTTTGGTCGTTACTATATGGAATTACATTTGCTGCTTGTTTTTTAACACGACTGACTAACGCGTTAGGCATCTGTGGTGGTGTATTTGTAATTGTATGTATGTTAATCATTAGCAAAAATTTCAAAAATTTATTTCAGAATGCAATTATGTTTATTGCAGGTTTCTTAATTTTAACATTGCCTTTTTTGCTTTATTTTTATTTTAACCATGCTTTTAATGATTTTCTATACGGAACATTTACTTATAACTTAGAATATGCCGGTAATTCACACTTTAAAATATACGGAAACGGTATTTTAGCAGTATTAGCTTCAATATTCAGTTTTATGAGCGGTCCAATAGTTGCAGTAATCGGCATTATATGTCTATTTAAAAAAAGTTTATTAAAAGGTTTTATGTATATATTTATAGGATTATTACCTTTTATTTGGTTTATAAAGAGTAACGGATATTTACATTATGCTATAATTACGATACCATATTACGGTTTAATAATATCTGCTGTTTATAAAGAATTCATACAAAAAAACAAAAAATCAAAAATTATCAAAATTTTGCTTATGTCAGTTTGTATTTTACAATGTGCTTTTGGAGTTTTATATACAGGGAAAAATACTTTAATCAGTATCTATAACAATAGCAATATTCATGAAGTTAGTGAATATAATAAAGTTGAAACCAATATAATTAAAATGATACCCGAATCAGAACGAGATAGTTTTATTGCATATAATACTAATAACGGTATTTATTTACAAATGGATATTAAACCTTGTTATCCGTATTTTACTATGCAGGATTGGGCAATCAGTTGTAATAATTCATTAGGTACTTTGGTTACAGAAGCCTATTCTTCTTGTAAAGCAAAATGGATATTAGTTGAAGATAATGGTACAGAACTTTGGATTGATGATATACTAAAAGAGCACTACAGTATTGCTTATGAAGAAAATAAACCCTTTAGTTCAACGGTCGTATATAAACTATACAAATTAAATAATTGATAATTACAAGCGGCAGCATTTTGAAATGCTCCCCTTTTGTTAGACAATGAGGTATAATATAAATATACCGTAATTAAAACTAACGAAAGGGGGCAT